>JAZQHX010000347.1:0-3510 GCA_045540835.1 Acutalibacteraceae bacterium
AATTAAGTTCTTTCGTAATTTAAGAAAGTTTACACAGAAAGAGTTAGGATTAAAACTTAACTTCCCTGAAAATGCTGCCGATGTTCGTGTGGCTCAATATGAATCGGAAACAAGAATTCCAAAGGAAGATGTAATCAAGGCATTTGCAGATAATCTTGATGTAAGTCCATCAGCTCTTGATGTGCCTAACATTGATTCATATATTGGTTTAATGCACACAATGTTTGCACTTGAAGATATGTACGGTCTTAAAGTGAATAACATTGATGGTCAGGTATGTATTACCCTTGATACTGAAAATGAGATCTATTTAGAAATGTTTAAAATGATTTCTGCTTGGCAGAAAGAGCATCAGAAATTTATTGACGGAGAAATTACCAAAGAAGAATATGACCAATGGCGTTATACTTATCCTGAAAAAGATGGAAAAGGATTCAAACGCATCGTTCAGTTATCAGAATAAAAATTTTTCATATAGACACAAAAATCCCCCTGAAAACTTTATCGTTTTCAGGGGGATAGTTTTATTAAGCATTTATTCCCTGCAATGGTTAAATAGTATCATTTTAGTATCATTGCAGTTTGTAAAGTCCCACAAAGCCTTATTTTATGCAGCTTTCAGGGCTTTGGTTTCTTATTCCCACTCGATAGTACCAATCGGCTTCGGTGTGAGGTCTAATAATACTCTGTTTATTCCCTCTACCTCTGCTGTGATACGGTTTGTAATCTTGTGAAGTATCTCGTACGGGATTTCTTCGATTGTTGCTGTCATTGCATCTGTTGTGTTCACCGCACGGATGATTGCCGGCCAGCCTTCGTAACGCTTGTCGTCTCTTACACCAACACTCTTCATATCCGGCACTGCAATGAAATACTGCCATACTGTCTTTGCAAGTCCGCAGATATCAAACTCCTCACGAAGGATTGCATCAGCTTCTCTTAATGCGTGTAAACGGTCTCTTGTGATTGCACCTAAGCATCTTACACCAAGTCCCGGTCCCGGAAACGGCTGACGATCTACCATCTCTGAGGGAAGTCCTAACGCTCTTCCTACTTCTCTTACTTCATGCTTATATAAAAGTCTTAGCGGCTCAACCAGCTCAAGCTTCATATCCTCCGGTAAGCCACCAACATTGTGGTGTGCCTTTACTCCGTCACTCTCTAAGATATCCGGGTAAATTGTTCCCTGTGCAAGAAAGTCGATATCATCAAGCTTCATTGCCTCTTCATTGAATACTTCAATAAATTCGCCGCCGATAATCTTTCTCTTCTTCTCCGGCTCTGCTACGCCTGCAAGCTTATCAAGGAAACGGTCTGTCGCATCAATATAGATAAGGTTTGCATCAAGCTGATTCTGGAATACCTCAATAACCTGCTCACTCTCACCCTTACGCATCAAGCCGTGGTTTACGTGTACGCATACCAACTGCTTGCCGATAGCCTTAATTAATAATGCCGCCACTACCGAGCTGTCTACACCGCCTGATAATGCTAAAAGAACCTTCTTATCCCCTACCTGCGCACGAACCTCTGCCACCTGCTCATCAATAAATGCATTCGCAAGCTCAGGCGTGGTTATACGTGCCATTGTCTCCGGTCTTTTGTTTGTCATAACAATTCCTCCTGATATCTTTTAAAGATTATGTGATTTCCACTTTTATTATTATATACCAATTCAGTAGCATTTGCAAGAAAAAATTTAATCTTTATGCAATTTAACAAAAAAAATCCCGAAAACGACAGTCACACTTCGTTTCCGGGATATTTTTTACTTATTCCATTCAATGAAATTATAGCTGTCTAAAATCTGAAAATACTTTGCAAGCCGCTCATAAAGCGGATTTGCCGCTTCGCCGAAGCGCTCCTCTACAAATTTGCCCAATTCTATTATATTCTTCTCACCGTCAAGCAACGGCCAGACAAAGCTACCCGTCTCATCTAAGTGAACATAGCTCACCTTCGGCTTTTTTAACAGCTTTTGGGCAATTTTATTAAAAATTCCGGTGTTATCAATTTCAAGGATCACCTTACCCTCGTCATCCTGTGCCCACCGCAGTCCTTCCTTTCGCATCGGACGACGCTCAAGATAGTTTTCAGATATAACATTTTTCTTCTTCATTACTTACGCTTCTTCCATACTGAGAACTTGAGCAATGAGAGAATAACAAGTGCAAATACTACAAGGCTTGCAATATTGCCTACTGCAACCGGAAGGTTGAGCATTCCTGAAATATCAATTACCTTATCTACACCCGCTACTGCTAAGAGCGCTAAGATAATACCTACAATACCCTCACCCGCAATCATACCTGAGCAGAAAAGAATACCGTCATTTACGATAGCCTTCTTTGTGTTCTCTTCCTTCTTGAGCTTGTCAAGTGCAAGACGAACAAGTCCGCCGACCATAATACAAGCATTGAGCTGTACCGGAAGATATACACCGATTGCAAACGGTAATACCGGGATTCCCACAACCTCAACAATTACAGCGATAAATACACCGATAAATACGAGTTCCCACGGAAGGTTTGCATTCATAACACCCTCGATAATCATCTTCATGAGTGTTGCCTGCGGAGCTGCGAGCTCCTCTGAACCAAAGCCCCATGCACTGTCTAAGAGATATAATGTGCCGCCGATTGCAAATGCTGATGCAATAACACCGATAACCTCACCAATCTGCTGCTTCTTCGGTGTTGCACCTAAAAGATAGCCTGTCTTTAAATCCTGTGAAGTATCGCCTGAGATAGCCGCTACGATACAGATAATTGAACCGATTGCGATAGCTGCTCTCATTCCACCCGGACCGTTGTCGCCTGTGAGCTTTAAGATAACTGTTGCAATTAATAATGTTGCAATAGCCATACCTGAAACCGGGTTGTTACTGCTTCCTACAAGACCAACCATTCTTGATGATACTGTTGCAAAGAAGAAACCGAACACCACAATAATAATTGCACCGAGCAATGTAACCGGTACTGCCGGAACAAGCCATACTACGAGAGTTAAAATTGCGATTGCAATTAAAACTATCTTCATATTTATATCCTGAGCTGTACGCTCTGTGCTTGATGCACCTGCACCCTTCATGCTCTTCATAGCACCTGCGAATGTGCTTACGATAAGCGGTAATGACTTGATTAAGCTGATGATACCGCCTGCTGCCAATGCACCTGCACCGATATATCTGATATATGAGCCCCAGATTGCACTTGCACCACCCTCAGCGAACATTACGCCGATAGGCTCTGTTCCCGGATAAAGTGTAAGCTGCTCACCGAAGAGTACAATCATCGGGATTAATACTAACCAGCTTAAAACACCGCCGGCGAACATATATGATGAAATTCTCGGTCCGCAGATATAGCCCACGCTCATTACTGCCGGGTAAATCTGTGTTCCGATTGCACCTGCAAAGCCCTTTACTGCGAAAGTAACCTCACCTGCTACAACCTTAAGTCCGTCAATGATGAACTTAAACACTGCCGCAAAGCCCATACCTGCGAATAC
>JAZQHX010000348.1:0-14344 GCA_045540835.1 Acutalibacteraceae bacterium
CCCTGAAAACAACGCAACCCCTAAATATTATAATGCATTAGAGAATTTTTCATCTACCGATAATTACGAAGGCTCGGGCAATATATTCGGTTATCAGTTTAAGACCGATAAAAATTATGACGAATGGCAGTATCTTGATTATTGTCGTTTGGGTTCGTATTGGTATAATAACGAACGCTTGTACAGAGAGGATTTTCCCTCTATAACTGACGAACAATGGAATGCAATGTGTGGCAATAAAAATTATTATGATGCTACATGGATGCTGGCAATTTCGTCTAACCGATATATGCATTTACGCAATTACAAAAACTGTATGGCAAATCTGCCTACCGTCCCTGCCGTTGCCTATCTTTTTACAGCAGATATTGACGGTTATGTAAATATCCCTGCAGGCAGTATAACCCTTTATACAACAAAGATTGCCGAAAAAGGGTATAAAGCGATGCTCAGAATCACCAAAAACGGTGAGAATGTTTACCCTGAAAGCGGTTATATGGAGCTGGACGATAATAGTGCGGCTTCTTACCCCGATTTGGATTTTGAAGTAAACAAGGGTGATAAAATCCGTTTTGAGCTTACGGCAAATATGAATCCTGTTCTGAACGAGAACGACAGTATATGGGTTAAGTGGAATCCTTATATAAGCATAAGAGGCGAACAATACCTATACACCGAAACTGACGATATATATAACGGACTTACCTCTTATATGAATGATTATTTCAGCAATCAGACTTCGGGCAGTATGACAGCAACGAGTGCGCTTGAATTGGCAACCGAGAATTCAAAACGCTCTAAATACGGCGTTTATACCGCACTTGACAGCGTATATTCGGGCGGAGTTATACCGTCGGGCGATGATTCGGTCTGGAAGTATGCCGTGGCAGACAAGGTGACAGCAGGCTTTAGTATACCCAAAGCTGAGTATTCGCTTTCTGCCTTGACAGACGAAAAGAGTGTTACTGTAAGCTGGAATAATGCGAATACCTCTGCAATGGATGCTTTAAAGGCTGTCTGTGACGGTAAGGCATATACATATTTGGTACAAAATTCTCAAAGCAGTATTACTCTGCCTTTGAGTGCAGAAAATGGAATTAAGCTACAGCTTAACGGCAAAAACGGACCTTCCGAAATCATAAGCGTTACTAAGGAAAGTGTGAATGTAATTGCAGATGCAAATACAGACAATAGTCTTACCTATCTTTCCACCGCTACCAAAGAGGGAGCGGGAATTTCTTCAGCCTACAAAATAAGTGGAAGTGCTCTGAGCAGCTATAAAATTTATTATTCAACAAACGCCACAACCAGCAAAGATACTGCCGAAAAGTATCGCAGAAGCATTGTTTTTAACTCGGTTGACGGCGAAGAAATGATGTTCGGCTTTACTGCCGTGCAGGACGGTAGCTATGAAATTACTGCTCCAATTGAAGCTGATGGCGAATGTGAAGTAAAATACAGTATACTAAAGCAGGATTTAGCGGGTGAATTTACGGTTGTTGACGGTATAAGAAAATACAGCGAAGACAAACACGATTTTGTGGCTAATACCGATTTATTGGCAGGCGAAACGGTTTGGCTTAATGCATCCTCATTAAAAGAAACTAAGATTAGCATAGGTATTCCGCATATTACCTATAAGCCTTCTGTTACCGATACAAACGGTATATCCGCATACAAATACCGTGCAGTGGATTATGTTGAAAGCAATGCATTTACAAAGTTAGCTTACAGCTCTGCCTCCCTTACCAATAAGGAAGGTACGGTATGGGAGTTTGGTACATTCGAAAACCCGATTAAAGAGGTGGATGGGGTCGTAAATTATGACTCTTTGGGTTATGCCACTTTAGCTGTCGGAGACGATGCTTCGGCAATTACGGAGCTATTTAAACCTTATGAAGTGATTCGTGGCGGAATATGGTACAATCCGCTTACAATGGTTGTAAACGCCGAGGGTGTTATAGGCGCTACCCACGCAAACGGAGTGCCGGGAACACTACACACACTACTTGGAACATCTTACTCAGAACGTGACAAAAAAGGTCTGCCTTATTTAAGCAAGGGCTTTATGGTGGCTGTAGGTGTCGGAAACGGTAAAGACGGTGTAAGCCACAATATGGGCATTTATATGAAGTTTACCGCTCCCACAAGCGGAAATGTAACACTTAATCTTTCCGACTTTGCCGAAGCGAGAACTGCCACAAGCGTTACGGTATTAAAGGGTAATGAGGTTGTAAAAAACTATGCAAGCATTATTCCAAAGGGCGAAATTGTAGAGCTTGGATATATGAACAAGGGTGAAAAAGCTTATATTTGCTATGGTGTTGCGAACAACAGCAGACCTTATAACTACGGCGGATTCCCTGTGGCTACTGTAAGTGGAGAAAACGTTACCTTCAGCTTTGGAAGTAACCTTGCATTAAGTGCGGAATCTACAGAATATCTTGCAACAAAGAATACCCAGTTTACCCTTCCGGCTTTTTCTGACACAATAGGTAAAGCTGTTATTGGCTGGAACGACAAAAACGGCAGTTACTATTCGGTAGGCAGAAAATACACCGCAAAGAGTGACAATACATTCCAACCGTTAAGACGTCATTTAGGCGATATAACGGGTGACGGCAAAATAACCGCCGTAGATATTTCAATCATCAGGAAAAATCTAATTAAAGGCAAAGCCGATATGCCTTCAATAAGCGATCTTACATCGGACGGAAGCTTTAATCTCAAAGATTTGGTAAGAATGAAAAAGTGGCTGGCAGGCTATGCTGTGCCGTTCTGTCAGGAATAGGGGGTGCCGTAATGTTGAAAAGAAGAATTAAAGCTTTTGTTTTAACGGCTGTTATGGCGGTATCCGTATTTGCCTGTTTTGTTGGTGTTAACGATAAAACGGCAACCGTAATTTACGGCAGTGAATATGAAAAGCAGGTAGCCCTTATGAAATCGGGTGCGGTGAGTGATGTTTCGGTACAAGGCTTTTCTACCGATTCGGCTTCTGTCACACCTGGGTATGACTTCGATTCCAATGACCTTAATAATGTAAATATTCCCGTTTCGGCACTTAACGATATTACAGCTTTGCAGTATTATTACGAGACCGATACCTACGCCTACGGAATTACGGCTGACGGAAATGAAGTCATTTCCCTGCGTAAAGCAAACGGTCAGAAGTACGATATGCTGTCGGGTGCGGGAAAGGTGCAGTCAAACAACACCGAAAAGGTGCAGGTAGACGGAAAAGATGTAAAGGCAAGGATTATTGAAGTCGGAAAGGCTGATACCTTTACCGAGGGAACAGATGAAAACGGAAATAAGACACTTACCGTCAATTATCAGTTAAGCGGCGTGGCTGTTGACGAATATAATGCTGCTGTATCTTCGTCTGACGCAACCGATTTAGCAGCTCCGAGCATAAAAACCGTTTATACCTTTTATGAGGGCTCAATCGGTGTAAGAAGTGAAGCTAAGGCTGAAAGTAACAAATATACATTCGGCGGTTCTTCAATTGTACGCACCCACCTTTGCGGCTACCACGCTTCAAATGAAAGGGTTAAGGTAAACTCAAAGTGGATATATCCCGATAATATGGACGAGCCGTATCAGGATTTTGAATGTCTCGCATTTATTTACAGCCCCGATAAGGTGCACAGAATGTATACCTTCAGGCGAGGGGAGGAGCTTAGCAAATATTATGCCGCTATTGATATACGAGGAAAGGCATTTTCAATGAATAATAACGGGGGTGCGGCGGATAACCTGCTTGACAGCTATGTTGAGTATACACTTGCTATGGCCGATGCTTCATCCGAAAAACAAAGTGCAAATTATTTAAGCCTTTTCCGTAGCCGTGACGAAGATTTTGCGGCAGGTATTGCGGTAGCGCAGAATAATACCGAGCGTTCGACAATTTTTACGGGAAATACCGCAAAGCTTAACATTAACGTAACCAATCTTAAAAACAAACAGCTTACCTACAGCCTGCGTTATGATGTAAGAGATTATTACGGAAATATTGTAGATGCAGGACTGTTTATAGATAATACTTTGCCAATAAAGGGTGAGGCGAACCGCCTTATCAGTATTACGGGTAATTACGGAATGTATTATCTTAACCTTTACGCAATAAGCGAGAACACCACCTATAAGGAGTGTTATCCCTTTGCGCTTTTAGAGGAATATGACTATAAATATAATTCCACAAGTCCTTTTGGAATAAGTACTGTTACCGCCTACACGGGCGCTGACCCGATTTCGGGCGAAAGCTACAGTACACCTTTTGTCTATGATTATTCTCAATTTAAGGATCTGGCTAACCTTTCTAAAAAAATAGGCATTTCGAATGCAAGAAGCGGAAATAACAAGTACAGGGAATATATGTCTGAATTAGGCGTTGACCGCTTTATGTGCCAGATGAATCCTACCTTTGAGAGCTTGTACAGAGAAAATCTTGACAAGCTTTATAAAGGTCCTGTGTATCCGACTGCGCCTGTCAAGAATGACTATACTACAGACGGTGTACTTGATGAAGAAGCTTACAATAAAGCTTATACGAATTACGTTGCCGCAATCAAGCAGCACCGAGTGGATTTTGAAGCTTATTATAATTCTGACGAGGCGGCAGAATACCGCAAATTATACGAGGAATACAAGGCAAAATACATTGAAAGCGTTAAATCCTATGCCGATACAGCCTCCGAGTATGCAACGGCTATAGAATTCGGAAATGAGATGAATATTTTCACTTTAAAGGACGATTACGCAATCGGTGTAGACGAGCTGTACGATTATTTCTATCGTGATACATTTTTACCATCATACGAATACGTTACAAAAAATTATCCCAACTTAAAATACATTCCCACCTCATTTTCTGCGGCCGAATCGGGCTGGATAAACCGCCTTTGTGACGATGAAAAGGGTAACCCGATTTGGGACAAATTTGATATTTGCTCCATACATATCTACGGTCAGCCCTGGATGCCGGACAGTTTTGGTGCAAGAAAAGGCGGCAGCAATAATCTTTGGAATATTGAAGACGGTATGATAAGAATGGAAAATGCCTGCAAAACTTATGGCGATAAAGAGGTTTGGGTGACCGAAATCGGGTATTCTACACCGCCTGAAAGCGCCGTTTCGGTGGGACTCAGAACTCAGGCGGATTATACAGCAAGAATCGGTGCTATTTGTCTGGGTCACGGTGTAGACGTGATACAGTTTTACTGTATGTCCGACCGTACCGGCTATTATACCGGCTTTAACAATTCCAACGGTGAATGGAACTTCGGTCTTTTTTACGAAGCCGATTTCTTTGAGGTTATAAAACCAAAGCCGGCAGGAATCGCTTATGCTAATATGACAAGACAATTAGAAAGCTATAAGCATAATTCGGGCAGAATTGATACTTATGATGAGGGCAATTTAAGCGACGGCACATACAGCTATAATGTAGCCGGTGTGCGTGCATTCCGCTTTGATACCGAGCTTTACGGCGAGGTTGTTATGGCATATTCCAATAAAGAGGTTTTGCCTAACGCTAAAAAGAATGCTTTAAGCGGTTCTAATAACAGAGCGGCTAATCTTACCTGGAATACACAGTGGTCTGAGACCGACGAGACCGAATTTACAGCTTTGGGAGATACCGTAAGAGTTGTAGATGTAATGGGCAACGAGACGGTTTATACACCCGATAACAGCGGTAAGGTTACAATACCTCTTACCGGCTCACCCGTATATATTTACGGAGTGTAATCAAGTTCGCAACAAGGGCAAAACAGTCCTTGCGAAATAAATGCGGTTTTCACGCCGCATAAGTAAAGGAAAGTGAGTGAAATGCAAAAAGAAACATCAGCAAGTATTGGCAAATGGAGCCTTGACCCGCAGGAAAATGTTTTTGTAGGTGAATTTAATAATGTCACCGATAATGCAAAGGCGGTTTTTCCGGGACAAAAGGGTGGGGACAGTATTTATAGGGTTGATAAAAACCCCGATGCTGTTTATACTCCCGAAGCCATAATCGAATCGGAATATCAGTTCCTGTATAAAGGCAACGGATATTTCTACGGTATTAAGAATGATAATACCGAGGTTATTGCAATCCTTACGGAGGACGGCAAAATTATTCCTACAAGACAGGGTATAGGCGGTTACAACGCAAGAACCTATTTCGGCGGCGTTCAGCTATGCGAAAGCGGAGCTATGACCGATTTTGAGGTAACCGAAAAGGACGGCTTAAAGGCGGTTAAGGTGAATTATACCGCTTCGGGCGAAAATAAAGCTGTATTACGCAACAGCTCGACCTATATTTTCAAAGAATTCTGCCTTGATGTTGAAGCTGACTTCGAGATGATTTGCGAGGACTGCAACCGCTTCGGTCATATAAATCTTACAAGTAAGTATATAAACGATTCAAATTCGGTTGCCCGCCGTCTTGCAATGGTGTGGCTCTACCCCGAAAATAACGACTTTGTTTATAAAGAGTGCGACCGTTTTGTAATTTCCGAAACCTATGGCGACTATGTTATTCATTATGCCGAGCACGACCCTAACAGCAGTCACTCCTACCGTATGCCCGGTTCTGCGGGGGATGCTTTGCCTGCTTTCTTAAAGAAAACCGAATTAGGCTTTGAGGGCAAGGCACAATACTCGGTTTCGGTTACAAAGAATGACATTAAAGAGGGTTACGAGGGTCTGTTTAAAACCCGTAATATGGAATTTGCCGCAGGTGTTTCTGCGATAGAGGAAACCGATAACACCACAATGTTTATGGGCAAAAATTTAAGACTTAACATAAACGTTTCAAACCTTTCCGATAACGATATAGATTTCTCGGTTAAGTATAATATTATAAGCTATGATAACGAGTATGTAGCTTCGGCTATACATTACGGCAACAAGCTTTCAGCTAAGGCAGAGGCTAATCATAATATAAGTATTGATAATCTGAAATACGGTATGTACTACCTTAACCTTTATGTTACAACAAAGGATAACGAGTACAGAGAGTGCTATCCGTTCTGTATGCTTGAGGAGTTCGAATACAAGCACAGAGCCCAAAACCGTTTAGGTATCTGCGCTATTCACCACGAGACTCCCGGTGAAGCTGATTCTACCGTTAGTATCTGTAATAAAATGGGACTTTCCATTGTACGTATGGGTGAGACCTGCGACAGAGACCGTATCAAGCGTCTGCTTAAAGAAAACAATATCCGCTATGTACCGGGTGTAGGCTGGAACAATACCGAAAAGGGTATTGAAAACTGGAAAGAAACCGTCAGAAAATGCTGTAAGGAAAACCCCGATGCGGCGTATATTCTTATGGCTAACGAGGTTGATGCCCGTACTAAGGCAAACTACGGCAAGGCTAAAAAATTCCTCGACGAAACCTTTGTACCTTACACATTTGAGCCCGCTTACGAGGTTGTATCCAAAGAATTCCCAGAAATGCTCGACCGTATTATCTGGCAGTCTAACTGTCACGGTACGGTAGAATGGCTCGAAGCATATAAGGAATGTGGAATCTGGGATAAATCGGGACTTATTGATATTCATACCTACTCAAGTCCTTCGGGTCCTGATAAGGTTTTCGCAAACAGCCTTTACAGTATGCACGCAAACACCTTCTCTAACGAGTACGCAATGGAACGCTGGAAGAGAATGACCCGCCGCTACGGTGACAAGCGTATGATGGTAGGCGAGACGGGTTATCCCACACCTGCATATTGCTCGGACAGAAAGGAAATTGATATTCGTACAGGTGCTGACTTTAATGTAAGAATTGCAATGTTCTTGTTTGAAGCAGGCTGTGAGGATATTATTTACTATTGTCTCTACGACCGCACGGGCGCACTTAACGGTTCGAGTGCCTGGAATGAAATGTATTTCGGTGCGGTTTACAACTATGACTATAACGGTGTTTATATGCCTAAGCCCTGGGCGGCGGCATTTGCAAACCTTACACGCAGAATGGACGGACACAAAAAGGTTTCCTTCTTCGATAAATATGAGGAAAACGAGTTTGGAACGTTGCGTGCTTTCGAGGTTGAGACTACCGATAATAAGTTTGCAGTGCTTTGGTCTAATATCTACGAACAGCCGAATACCTCTGTAAACGGACGTGTTGACAAGCAAGAGCGTATTCCCGCACCTGCATGGGTTAGCCGCTGGATAAAGACCGAAATCCGTGAGTTTGATGCAGTAGGTGATACCGTAACTGTGGTTGATGTTATGGGCAACTCCAGTGAAATCAAGGCAGAAAACGGTAAGGTTAAGATTGAAGTATCGGGCTCGCCTATATACGTTTACGGCATTTGCTGATAAGATTTTAAATTTATACGGTGGGGTTTGTCGGATTCGGGCAAACGATTGTATTATTCGACCGACCTTGCCGTATGGCGTGATTTATTACCAATAATTACTTGAAAAGAAAATATTAAAAATGTATAATTCATAATGTACTGTGGCGAAAGCAGCGGTTAGCGTGACAGGTTCAACTCTAAGTGTTCCTCGCACTGTGGATTTTTAAGAGGGCATTTGACCGTAAAAAAGCAGTCAAAAAAATAATCGTTAGTTTACCTACTATGGAAAGACGACGGATAGGAAACGGAATGGTGTTTTATGAAGAAAAATCAACACATTGGAAATTGGTACCTTGACCCTAAAGACCGGGTATCAGTAGGCAACTTTGCTGCAAATGACAGCGAAAACAATTGTGTATTCCCGGGTCAGCTCGAAGCCGACAGCGCATACACAATCGTAAACGAGAACGCAAAGCCGATAGTAAAGGCAAAACTTAATCCTTGCGACTATGCGTTCTGCATTGAAAATGACAACTATTTTTACGGCATAACCAAGGATAATAAAGAGATTATTGCCGCAAAAGACGGAGAAACCTTGACCCCTATAAGCGAGGGTGCAGGCAGCTTTGTCTTTAAAAAGGACAGTAAAACGGTGTTTACAGCAACCGCTGTTACTGATTACACCGTAAACGAGGACGGCGAATATACAACCGTTACGGTCAATTATTCAGCCGAGGGTGATTACGGCTATTTAGGAAAGCTTTGTAACATTTATACCTTTAAGGATTTAAGCTTTACGGTTGATGCTGTAATAGAATGCACCGCCCTTTGTGACGGTATTGACGAATGTTATTTTGGAAAAAAATATCTTAATGATTACAAAAACCATACCAAGCGTCTTGCAATGGATTGGGCTTACCCCGAAAACGACGATTTTGCATACAAGACCTTTGGCGGACTTATAGTAGCAGAAAATTACGGTGACTATTCACTTTATACCAATATTCTGGACGAAAACTGTGACGGTAAGGTAATTATCCGTGACGTTTTGCCCGAAAAGCTGCTGCTTTGTCCCGACTTAAAAAAGGATTTTACATATAAATATCACATCAGCTATGCTGTAGCAAAGAGTGACGAAAAGGAAAGCTATATAGGTCTTTTCAAATCTAAAAATTACGATTTTGCCGCAGGTGTTGCCTGCAATTTTGATAATGACAATAATACCTTCTTTATGGGTAAGGATATTGACCTTAACCTTAATGTTACCAACATTAAAGAGGGCGATATTAACTATAACGTTAAATATGAAATACTTGATTATAACGGTGAAAAGCAGATTAGCGAAACCTATTATAATAATACTTTAGCGTCAGGCAGTAAGGCTGACCGCAGAATAAAAATGACCTTGCCTAAATACGGAATTTATTACCTTAATTTCTATGTTGTAACAGAAAACAGCGAATATAAGGAAACGTACACCTTCTGTCTCATAGAAGAATACGAATTCAAGCACAGAAAGAATAATAAATTTGGTATCTGCGCTACGCATAGCGAAACGGTGGGTCAGGCAAGAAGTACCGCTAAAATTTGCGGTAAAATGGGACTTTCTTTGACACGTGACGGCAGAAGTCTGCACACAGATAAATTGCACGAATACCTGATTGCAGAGAATGTTGACCGTTACACAGGTGTAGGACGTTATACAACCGACCCGGCAGGTATTGTATGGGAGGGAAAGGACGACGACCTCGAAAGAATGATGCAGGACGTTAAGGACAGCGGCTATATGTTCGATGACGAGCACTGCGTTTACTGCTTTGTTGCTAACGAAATTGACGCTCCCGCAAAGGCCAACTATGCTAAAAGCGTAAAGCTTTTGACCGAAAAGTTTATACCTTATACCTTTAATCCGATTTATGATTACATAAAAGAAAATCACCCAAAAGCACTCGATAAAATGATCTGGCAATCCAACTGTCACGGCACTACCGAGTATCTGGAGGCTTTCCACGAAACGGGTCTTTGGGATAAGTCGGCTATAATTGACATTCATTCTTATTCGAGCCCGTCGGGACCTGATAAGATGTTTACAAACTCTATTAAGAGTATGCACGCTAACACCTATTCTAATGAGTATGCAATGGAGCGCTGGAAGAGACTTAAAAAGCGTTATGGCGAAAAGCGTATGATGGTGGGTGAAACGGGTTATCCTGCCGCACCCTTTATAGGTAATCGCTGTGAAAATGACCCTAAAACGGTGGCTGACTTTAACGTAAGAATTGCAATGTTCTTCCTTGAAGCGGGTGCAGAGGATATTATTTACTACTGCATTTTCGACCGCACAAGCTGGTACATAGGCGGCGGCGCCTGGAACGAAATGTACTTCGGTGCTTGCTACAATTACGATTATTACGGTGTTTATATGCCAAAGCCCTGGGCGGCGGCTTACTGTAACCTTACACGTGTAATGGACGGTCACAAAAAGGTTTCATATTTCGATAAGTACGAGGAGGGTGAATTCGGAACACTCAGGGCTTTCAAGGTTGAAAAAGAGCAGGGTGAGTTTGCAGTCCTCTGGTCGAATGTTTTTGAACTTCAGAACACTACCATTGCAGGACGTGTTGACAAGGTAGAAAGAAAGCCTATGCCTTTGTGGGCTAACCGCTGGGAAAAGACCGAGATTCGTGAGTTTGACGCAGTAGGTGATACCGTAACGGTGGTTGATATTATGGGCAACTCCCGTGAAATCAAGGCAGAAAACGGCAAGGTTAAAATTGAAATATCGGGCTCTCCCATTTATGTTTACGGAATTTGCTAAGGGGGAAAGTGTAATGGAAAGAATCAATTTAGAAAATATAGGTAACTGGACACTTGACCCTAAAGCCAACGTCTCGGTAGGCGATTTTAATAACACAAGCGATAAGGCGCTTTGCACATTTCCCGGTCAGTACGAGGGTGACGGAATTTTCGAGGTAGATAACCCCGATAAAAAGCCGCTTTTTATTACGGATTTATGCGAAAATGATTATGATTATTTTTATAAGGGCGACGGCTATTTTTACGGCATAACCAAGGAAAACCAAGAGGTTATTGCTATTTTGTCGTCCGAAGGCAAGCTGATACCCACAATAAAGGGCGCAGGCGGTTATAAATTCTGTAAACGTGGCGGAGACAGCCTGTTAGCAAGCGGTAGCATTAAGAATTATACCGTAGCTGAAAAGGACGGTCTTACTACCGTTACGGTGAATTACGATTTTACCGCAAAAACGGGTTATGCAAGACTTTATAATACCTATACATTTAAAGAAAACTGCATTTCGGCGACAGTTAATGCGTCGGTTTGCGATTTAGCAGACGGTCTTTTCGAGCCCAGCTTTGTAAGGGAGTACCACAACAGCTTTGAAAACTACGTTAAAAAGGTATCCCTCGACTGGAAGTACCCCGAAAACAATGATTTTGCTTACAAAGAAACCGATGCGGTTGTGTTCTCCGAAAAATATGATGATAATTATTTCATAACCGCAATAAGGGATAAAAACAGCAGTAATAAGGTTAAAATCCGTCATATTGATTCGGTTTCTTATCCACTTAATATAAAGGCTAATTCTACCGAGATTGAATACAGCTTTAATATTGATTATGCATTTGTAAAGGCGGACGAAAAAGCGCATTATATCGGTCTTTATAAGACAAAAAACGCCGATTTTGCCGCAGGTGTTTCGGCTGTGGGCGGTAACGGAAACAGCACATTATTTATGGGCAAGGATTTGCACCTTAACATAAATGTTACCAATGTAACCAAAAGGGATATTAGCTTTACTGCAAAGTATGAAATTTTAGGCTATTACGAAAACCGTATTGTGGAAAAGACGGTATTTACTAATGCTTTATCTGCAGGAAGTGAAGCCAATCACAATATAAAATTACAGCTTAACGATTACGGTATGTACTTCCTTAACCTTTATATTCTTACCGAAAATCAGGAGTACAGGGAAACCTATCCTTTCTGTATGTTAGAGGAGTACGAGTTTAAGCACAGAGACGAAAGTCCTTTCGGTATATGCGCAACTCATACCGAAACTATCGGTCAGGCTCGCACAACAGCCGAAATTTTAGGTAAAATGGGACTTAGCATTATTCGTGACGGCAACTGCATAGATACTCCCCGTTTCCACGAATTTTTAAAGGAAAACGGCGTAAAGCGCTGGTCTTGTCCTAACGGCAGATGCCTTGAAGAAAGCAAGGTTAACGCTTATGTTGAAACACTTCGCAAAAAGGGACATATCTATGACGAGGACAATTATGCCTACTATTTTGTAGCCAACGAAATTGATGCGCCTGCAAAGTGCAACTATGAAAAGAGCTATAAATTACTTACCGAAAAGTATATTCCTTACACCTATAAGCCTTTCCGCAATTTTATAGAGACCGAGCACCCGAAAGCGCTTAAAAAAATGATCTGGCAATCCAACTGTCACGGTACTACCGAGTGGCTTGAAGCCTTTTACGATACGGGTATGTGGGACAATTCCGAGTTTATTGATATTCACACTTACTCGAGTCCCTCAGGTCCTGATAAGCTGTTTTCCAATACCAGAATCAGTATGCACGCAAATACATTTTCTAACGAGTACGCAATGGACCGCTGGAAGAGAATCAAAAAGCGTTACGGCGAAAAGCGTATGATAGTAGGCGAGACCGGCTACCCGACAGCTCCCTATATAGGTGACAGAGCAGAGGTAGACCCCCGTACTGCCGCCGACTTTAACGTGCGTATTGCTTGCTTCTTATTAGAGGCGGGCTGTGAGGATATTCTTTATTACTGTATCTATGACAGAACCAGCTTCTTTATAGGAACAAGCTCCTGGAATGAGATGTATTTCGGTGCCTTATATAACTACGACTATAACGGAGTTTATATGCCAAAGCCCTGGACGGCGGCTTACGCTAACCTGACACGTCGCTTTGACGGCTATAAAAAGGTATCTTTCTTCGATAAGTACGAGGAAAGCGAGTTCGGAACACTCAGGGCTTTCAAGGTTGAAACTGAGGATAACGAATTTGCTGTTCTTTGGTCAAATGTTTATAAACAGCCTAACACCACGGCAGAAGGCAGAATGGTTCACGAGGAACGTATACCTATGCCGCTGTGGGCAAACCGCTGGATTGAAAGTGAGATTCGTGAGTTTGACACAATAGGCGATACCGTAACGGTAGTTGACGTAATGGGCAATAAAAAAGAGCTTAAAGCCGAAAACAAAAAGGTGAAAATTGAAATTTCAGGCTCACCTATTTATGTTTATGGAATTTGTTAAGAATTGAATTATATAATAACAGACCGTATCGTTTTCAAACAATACGGTCTGTTATTTATTCTTCCGGTTCAATGAATTCTAATAAATCATCTATTTTACATTCCAAAACAGTGCAAATACGTGCTAAAACATCGGTATCCAGACGTGTGATTTTATTGTTACAATAATTGTTTAATTGAGTGCGCTGCATTTCAGCACGTTGGCTGAGTTTGTTTTTGCTTATACCCTTCTTTTTTATCAACTCATCAAGCTTAATATTTATTTTACCGTATTTCATACTGTCACCTCATTTTTTCCTTGACAAATATAGTCTATACAAATTACAATAGAAAAATAAGATATAAGATGTCTTGTGTAATATCTTGCACATTTCAAAATGAGGTGACAGTATGATAAAAAGAATTGTTGTTGCAGGAAGTCGCCAGTATAATGATTATAATCAGGCGAAAGAGTGTATAGAAAAACTTATTAAAAATATAAAAAAAGAATACGAACTGGTGTTTGTTTCGGGCTGTTGTAAGGGTGCAGATAAAATTGGTGAAAGATTCGCCCAAGAAAATGGATTTAAAACTGAATACTATCCTGCTCAATGGGAGAAATACGGTTTGAGTGCAGGACCTAAGCGAAATATGCAAATGGCTCAAATCAGCGATTATGTTATATGTTTTTGGGACGGAAAAAGCAAAGGCACTTATTCAATGATACGGTGTTGTAAAAAATTAAATAAAAATATTA
>JAZQHX010000349.1:0-3443 GCA_045540835.1 Acutalibacteraceae bacterium
AAGAAAATATCGTGAGGAAGAATCTCCTCAATATAATCGTAGTGAATGGACATATACTTCTCCGTCTTGCGAAGTACCTTGTAAAGTCCCTTCACAGTATCCTTCAGGAAATCCAGGTTACGATCTTCCTTGCGGATAACCTTCTCCCAATCCCACTGGTCAACGTAAATGGAATGTATACTGTCACATTCCTCGTCACGTCTTATTGCATTCATATCAGTATAAAGTCCCGTATGAATGGGGAAATCATATTTAAGCAATGCCATTCTTTTCCACTTAGCAAGGCTGTGAACAACCTCGGCTAATTCACCAGTTTCTAATATATCAAATGAAACGGGACGCTCAAATCCATTGAGGTTATCATTAAGACCACTGCTGCTCTTTACAAAAAGCGGAGCGGAAACACGTGACAAATCCAAACTGTCACAAAGCTCAGAGGAAAATTTATCCTTAACAAACGCAATGGCATTTTGCGTATCAAATTTATTTAATAAAGAGGTATACATATTATTAAAAGCCTCCGCTTAATAAATGCTGCCCACAGTACGGGGATAAAGAATTACGTCACGGATATTCTGCATACCGGTAATATAAAGAATAATACGCTCAAGACCTAATCCGAAACCGCTGTGAGGAACAGAGCCGAAACGACGCAATGCGATATAATGCTCGTATTCGTCCATTGACATATTTCTAACCTTCATAGCTTCAAGCAGCTTATCAAGGTCAGCCTCTCTCTCCGAACAACCAATAATCTCACCTACACCGGGAACTAACAAATCCGTTGCGGCAACTGTTTTGCCGTCAGGATTCTGTTTCATATAGAATGACTTTATTTCCTTAGGATAATCGGTAAGGAATACCGGCTTTTTGCAGATTTCTTCAGAGATATATTTCTCATGCTCGGTCTGCAAATCACAACCCCACTCAACGGGATACTGGAAATCTTTATCAGCCTTTTTAAGAAGCTCAATTGCGTCGGTATAGTTCATAACAGCAAAATCGTTACTTACAACATTATTAAGCTTTTCGATAAGACCGTTTTCAAAATGCTTATCAAAAAACTTCATTTCCTCAGGGCACTTTGTAAGAACAGCATTTATTAAATACTTAATCATATCCTCGGCAATTTCAATTATGTCAGGAAGCTCTGCGAAAGCAACCTCAGGCTCAACGTGCCAGAACTCGGCAACGTGACGAGGAGTATTGCTTTTTTCTGCACGGAAAGATGGGCCAAAGGTATAAATTTTACCCATAGCCATAGCTGCAACTTCGCCCTCAAGCTGACCTGAAACGCTCAAAGCCGCACGTCTGCCAAAGAAATCAGCCTCGTTATATTCGTCTTCATTTTTAAATTCATTACTGTATCCAATGGTTGTAACCTTGAACATTTCACCTGCACCCTCACAGTCACTTGCAGTGATAAGAGGAGTGTGTACGTATGTGAAATGACGGCTCTGGAAAAATTCGTGAACAGCGGCAGAAACCACCGAACGCACACGAAATACAGCGTTAAAGGTATTGGTGCGAACACGCAAATGCGGTATTGTTCTTAAATACTCCAAGGTATGGCGCTTTTTCTGCAACGGATATTCAGGCGGACATTCACCTAAAAGGGTAATTGTCTTTGCGTTGATTTCAACCGAATCAGCCGCAACCGCAGATTTAACAACCTCACCTTCAACCTTTAAAGAAGTACCGAGCTTCATAAAATCAGAAATGCTATCAAGTACATTCTTATCAATTACAATCTGTAAATGTTTTAATGAAGTACCGTCATTCAGCTCAATGAAAGCCATATTTTTAGAATCTCTTGAGGTTCTTACCCAACCGCAAACGGTTACATCTTTGCCAATAAATTCAGCATTTTCAAAAATTTCTGCAATGTCAATGTGTTTCATAACAAGTTCTCCGATCTGCCATAAGGCTTGCCAAAGCATTCAAAGCTTTGACATTGATAAAATACTCGTGAATACTTAAAAAATTCACTGTGTTTTGCGTAACTTAAAAAGCGCCATTAGTCCCACAAACATTAGGACGAATAGACGCTTATCCGCGGTGCCACCTAATTTACCCGAAACGGGTCACTTTTCAACCGGAAAGTTGCTTGATTTAACGCATCAAATACGGCGCACCTACTAAGAAACGGTAAAATAAACACCTTTTCTTTTCAGCTTGCTGCTACGGAGTGTTATTCATTAAAGCATTGCGACCGAACTCACAGCAAACGTCGGCTCTCTGAACACAAAAGCAGAAACTACTTCTCTCCATCTACGCATTTATACGAATACAAGTATAACACCTGAACGTCATTTTGTCAACCATTTTGCATTTTACTGTTTATTATATTAAAATGATAGGAAAATGCATATTTTCAATACTATTATCCATTGATTTTTATTATAAAATATTGTATACTGTTATTAAATAATTATCAAGAGGTGTGATACCGATGAATTTTTATGAAAATTTGCAAAAAACAAGCGAAAACCGAATGAAACCCAGAAGCTACTATATACCTACCGGTGTTTCTACATATACTCTCTTAAACGGTGAATGGGATTTCGCATATTTTGAAAGTTGTCTTGAAATTCCAGAAAAAATCGAAAAGTGGGACAAGATACCCGTTCCATCCTGCTGGCAGTTGCAGGGTTACGATAATCCCAACTATACCAACATCAACTACCCCTACCCAGTTGACCCACCGTATGTTCCTGACGAAAACCCCTGCGGTGTGTACAGAAGAAATTTTGAAATTGATAACACTTCAGGCAAGCACTATTTTGTTTTTGAGGGTGTTTCTTCCTGTGCGGTACTGAATATTAACGGTAAATATGTCGGCTTTACACAAGGAAGCCACCTGCAAGCCGAATTTGACATTACCGATTACATAGTTAAGGGTACTAATACCGTAACCGTAACCGTTCTTAAATGGTGTTGCGGTAGCTACATAGAGGATCAGGACTTTTTCCGTTATAACGGTATTTTCCGTGATTGCTATCTTTTGAACCGTCCCGAAAATCATATTACCGATGTTGAAATTATTCCCAATGACAAAGAATTTAATATTAAAATTGAAGGTGAAGCCACCGTTCGTATTTTTGACGGTGAAAACAAGCTTTGCGAAAACGAGTTTAAAAATGAATTCGTATACGCTCCCGAAAATCCCGTACTATGGAATGCTGAAAAGCCCTATCTTTACAAAATTGAGTTAGAGCGTGACGGTGAGATTTTAACATTTATGCAGGGACTACGTAAGATTGAAATTTCCGATAAATTCCAACTACTTATAAACGGAGTTTCGGTAAAGCTGCACGGTGTTAACCATCACGATACCAGTAAATATAATGGTTGGTGCCAGAGTGATGACGAATTACGTGCAGATTTAATGCTTATGAAGGACCTCAACATTAACTGTGTT
The DNA here is from genome assembly GCA_045540835.1 of Acutalibacteraceae bacterium. Lineage (GTDB taxonomy): Bacteria > Bacillota > Clostridia > Oscillospirales > Acutalibacteraceae > UBA737. Next base: position 3,422 of record JAZQHX010000349.1, read on the forward strand.
CGTACTTCTCACTATCCCCCTA
>JAZQHX010000350.1:0-10947 GCA_045540835.1 Acutalibacteraceae bacterium
AAGCTCCTCAAGCAGGATAAGGTGTCCTGTGCTGCTTACGGGAAGCCATTCGGTAATACCTTCAACAATGCCGTAAATAATAGATTTGATAATATCCATAATAACCTCACAAAATTAAAGTATAGTACTATTATAAAAGGCTTGTCAGAATTTGACAAGCCTTTTTTAATTTTATTTTCCTATCATTTCTTTATAAAGCTTGATATAGGCATTTGCTGATGCGCCCCAGCTATTATCACATTCCATAGCACGCTTACGCAATACATTCCAACCCTTTTTATCGGAATAGCCTGCAAGCGCACGCCAGATTGCATTTTCCATATCGTGAGCATTATATGACTTAAAGGTAAAGCCGTTACCCTCATTGTCACCGCTGTCACGGATAGTATCATTAAGACCGCCCGTTTCTCTTACAATCGGGATAGTGCCATAGCGTAGAGCTACCATTTGTGCAAGACCGCAGGGCTCTGACTGGCTGGGCATAAGGAATATATCCGCACCTGCATAAATTCTGTGTGCAAGCTGAGGATTGAAACCTAATTTAAGTCCAATTTTATCGGGATATTTTTCTGCCATCTCGTGGAAAAATGTTTCAAACTCCCATTCTCCCGAGCCTAAAATAGCAAACTGAACATCTGCCTTTAAAAGCTCCTCGAAAACGTGCTTTACAAGGTCAATACCTTTATGCTTTACAAGGCGGGTAACAATACCGATTATCGGAACGTTTGGTTCGTCAGGAAGGACTAACTCCTGCTGGAGCATCTTTTTGTTATATGCCTTGCCTGCCATACTTGATACCTTGAAATTCTTATAAATCAGCGGGTCTGTTTCGGGGTTGTAAACCTCGGTATCAATGCCGTTTACAATACCTGTAAGCTTGTAGGTGAATTCCTTTAAGATACCGTCAAGCCCGTGCGAGAAATACGGGTCGAGAATCTCCCTTGAGTAGGTGGGGGAAACGGTAGTAACTTTATCGGCGCACTGAATTGCACCCTTCATAAAGTTGATGCAGTTATCGTAGTCAAGCAGACTTTCACATTCTGCAGGAAGTCCTAAAACATCGGTGGTGAGCTCGTGACCGTATTTTCCCTGATACTGAATGTTATGAATTGTGAAAACGGTCTTGATGTTTCTGTAAAGCTCATCGTGACGGTAAAATGCGTTAAGATAGGTGGGGATAAGTGCAGTCTGCCAGTCGTTACAATGAATAATATCAGGTGTAAAGCCGATATGCGGAATAACCTCAAGCACAGCACGTGAGAAGAATGCAAAGCGCTCGGCATCATCATAATGACCGTAAAGACCGTCACGCTTGAAGTAGTACTGGTTATCTATAAGGTAATAAATAACTCCGTCTACGTGGGCCTCAAATACACCGCAATACTGACGTCTCCAGGCAACGGGTACGGTAATATTGCAAATAAAGGTCATTTTTTGGCGCATTTCTTCGGTTATACTTCCGTATAACGGCATAATTACACGGCAACCTACAAAGCGTTTTCTTAAAGCCTTGGGCAGGGCGCCTGCAACATCTGCAAGACCGCCCGACATAGCGAATGGGTAAGCCTCACTCGAGGCGAATAGAACTTTCATTTGTTTTTTTCTCCTATTAAACAATTTCGTTTTTCTCAATAAAGAAGCGTTTTTCATCTGTGCCCTTGATTACCATACCGTCACCAATAACGGCATTTTTATCGGCAATTACATTGTTAAGCTGGGTATCTACTCCTACAGAGGTTTCCTGCATAAGAATACAGTTTTCAACCACAGCACCCTTTTCTACCGTAACGCCACGGAAAATAATGCTGTTTTTAACCGTTCCGTTTATAACACAGCCGTCAGCTATAAGGCTGTTGGTAACCTTGGCTTTAGTGCCGTAGCGTGTTGGCATATCATCACGGATTTTAGTGTAAATCGGTCTTTCTTTTTCGAAAAGCTGACGCCTTACATCACTATTCAGAAGTGCCATATTAGCTTTATAATATGTGTCTGTTCCGTTCATAAGGGTCACAAAGCCGCTATGCTCATAGCCGTAAATTTTAAGGCTTGCTATCTTTGCGGCAAGTACATTTCGGTTAAAGCTCGGCAAATCGTTATCATAAGCATCGTTAACCAGTTTGAGGAGCAACTCACGGGAAATAACCGTAATTCCTATGCCGTATTTATGCTCTGCACCAACTTCACCGTCAAAGCCGATAGCGGTTATGCGGTTGTCTGTACCAAGTGTCAACAGCATTGCATCTTCACGGTTGGGAGGCAGTATTCCGTTATGGAAAACGGTGGTAATATCAGCCTCGGTTTTAATATGTGCCTTAACAACAGCAGAAATATCAACGTTAGCTAAAATATCGGCCGCACAAAGCACAATATAGTCAGCCTTACAGCGTTTAATATAGTCTTTAGCACCGTGAAGGGCGTCAACAGTGCCGCTGTAACGCTTGATACCGCTCTCACTATAAGGGGGGAGCAGACGCAAACCACCGTTTTTGCGGTCTAAATCCCAGTGAACACCGCTTTCAATATGGTCCATTAAAGAACGGTATTTTTCCTTTGTGATGATACCAATATTGGTAATACCTGCATTAACAAGATTTGAAAGTGAAAAGTCTATAAGACGATAACGTGCTCCGAAGGGGACAGAAGCCATAGAGCGGTGGGTTGTCAGTCTTTTTAAAAGTTTATCGTTTGAATTGGCAAATACAATGCCTGCAACTGTTGCCTGTCTCATATTTCGTCACCCTCCTTAACATCATTTACAATCATTTTATTGGCGGATATTTTAGCGCCTTTTCCAATATTCAGGTTTGCGCCTATAACCGTAATACCCCAGTCGTCTGTACCTACTACTGCAGGGTCACCGCCTATGTCGGCATTTTCTTCTATAACAGCATTTTCTGCGATTATTGCATACCTTACGTTAGCACCCTTCTTTATAACCGCACCCGGCATAATAAGGGAGTAATCTACGGTAGCACCTTCTTCAACCGTTACGTTGTTGAAAAGGATTGAATAGTCAATGTTTCCGTAAATTTCACAGCCCTCGGTCACGAGCGAGTTTTCCACCTTGGCATTCTCAGAAATGTACTGCGGAGGCATACCATTAGTTCTGGAGTAAATTCTCCAGTTGCTGTCCGAAAGGTTAAGGTCGATTTTTGGGTTTAATAGGTCAAGGTTTGCTTCCCACAAAGAGTCAACCGTACCAACGTCCTTCCAGTAATCGTTAAAACGATAAACCTTAAGCTTTTGACCGTCGGAAAGCATATTAGGTATAATATTTTTACCAAAGTCATTTGAAGAATCGGGGTTAGCTTCGTCCTCAATAAGGTACTTCCTTAATTTTTCCCAAGTGAATACATAAATACCCATAGAAGCAAGGTTGCTTTTAGGATTGGCAGGCTTTTCTTCAAATTCGTAAATTGTTCCGTCCTCGTGGGTGTTCATAATTCCGAAGCGTGTAGCCTCTTCCATAGAAACCTCGAGCACGGCAATTGTACAGTCAGCACCGTCTTCAATATGCTGATTTATCATCTTTGAATAATCCATTTTGTAGATATGGTCGCCCGAAAGAATAAGTACATATTCGGGATTGTATCTCGCAATAAATTCCAAGTTCTGATAAATTGCGTTTGCGGTGCCTTTATACCAGTCGCCGCCTTCCTGACCCTGGTAGGGAGGAAGAATATGAACTCCGCCGTCAAGCCTGTCTAAATCCCAGGGCTTGCCCGAACCCACGTAATCATTAAGCTCCAAGGGTTTGTACTGGGTAAGGATACCTACGGTATCAATACCCGAATTTGTGCAGTTGGAGAGGGGAAAGTCGATAATACGGTACTTACCGCCGTAAGGAACTGCGGGCTTGGCAATTTTGCTTGTAAGCACCCCAAGTCTGCTGCCCTGACCTCCTGCGAGCAGCATAGCCACACATTTTTTGTTTTTCAAAACAATACATCTCCTATCATATATTAAACTAATTTAATTACTTTTTAGTTGTTTTGCTGCGTTTTGCGGGCAATGAGTAAAATGTAACCGATAAAGCGGGAATTTCAAGTGATACCGAATAATCATATCCGTGCATAGGCTTTTTCTCTGCCTTAACACCTGCACGCATAGGCTCGGTTTTTCCGCCGTATTTAACATCGTCTGTACTGAAAATCCGCTTGTAGCTACCGGGCAACGGTACACCTATACGGTATCCGCTCCTTGCAACCGGTACAAAGTTGCATACGGCAATTATTTCGTTACCCTCTTTATTCTTTCTTCTGAAAGCAATAATACTTTGTGCATTATCGTCATTTGAAATCCACTCAAATCCTTCCCAGGAATAGTCTATCTGCCAGAAGGGTGAATTATCAATATAAAATTTATTAAGCTCACGCACGTAGTTTTGCATATTTTTGTGCGCATCGTACTGAAGCAACAGCCAGTCAAGCTCTTTTTTGTAGTCCCATTCTATAAACTGGGCAAATTCCTGACCCATAAACAAAAGCTTTTTGCCGGGGTGAGCCATCATATAGGCATAAAATGCTTTAAGAGAAGCGAATTTTTCGTCATATTCGCCCGGCATTTTATTTATCATAGAGCACTTGCCGTGAACGACCTCGTCATGGGAAATAGGAAGTACAAAGTTTTCGGAAAAAGCATAGAAGAAGGAGAATGTAAGGCAGTCATGATTTCCCTTTCTGAAAAGTGGGTCTAAGGACATATACCTTAGCATATCATTCATCCAGCCCATATTCCACTTAAAGTTAAAGCCAAGTCCACCGTCGTGCGGCGGCTTTGTAACCATAGGCCAGGCGGTAGATTCTTCGGCTATCATCATAACGCTGGGATTTGCTTCAAAAGCCGCTTTGTTTACCTCTCTGAAAAATTCGATTGCTTCTATATGCTCGTGACCGCCGTACTCGTTGGGTACCCATTCGCCGTTTTCACGGTTGTAGTCAAGATACAGCATAGATGCTACGGCATCAACACGCAATCCGTCAATATGGAATTCCTTTATCCAGAAAAGAGCACTCGAAATAAGGAAGCTTTTAACCTGCGGTTTGCCATAATCAAATATAACCGTACCCCATTCCTTATGTTCTCCCTTTTTAGGGTCAGCATATTCGTAGGTGGGCGTACCGTCAAAACGGAATAAGCCGTGCTCATCACGTGGGAAGTGGGCAGGAACCCAGTCGAGGATAACTCCAATTCCGTTGTTGTGCATTATATCAACAAACTTTTTGAAATCCTCAGGTGTTCCGTAACGTGAGGTCGGTGCAAAATATCCCGTAACCTGATAGCCCCACGAACCCTCAAATGGATATTCGGTAATGGGCATCAGCTCAACGTGGGTATAGTTCATATCCTTAAGGTATGCGGACAACTCTTCGGCTAACTTCACATAGTCAAAATTGTTGCCGTCCTCATACTTTTTCCAGGAAGAGGCATGTACCTCATATATATTAACGGGGGATTCATATATATTCTTATTTTTTTGATTTTCACACCAATCTTTATCTTGCCACACATATTTATCGGGCGCATAAATTTTTGATGCGTTGGCAGGTGCCGTCTCAAAATGTCTTGCATACGGGTCGGATTTAAGAACAACCTTTCCGTCGGCTTGAGTTATGGCATATTTATAAGCGGCAAAGTTTTTTATGGGACTTATTTCACATTCCCATATACCGTCACCAACGGGGAACATTGTATTAACACTACTGTCCCAATTATTAAAGTCGCCTACAACCGAAATTGCTTTGGCGTTGGGCGCCCATACTCTGAAAAAGGCGGTCTTACCCTTTAAGAATGAACCAAAGTGTTTATAACAATCGTTAATGGTATCGGTATTGAATTTTTTCAATATTTCTTTCATGCTATCGTTCCTTAAATTTGATTGGCGGAGTAATACTCCTATACGTATATTATACCAACTCTAAACCCCATTTTCAAGTGATTTTTGTTAAAAATCCGAAACCAAAATAGAAATAATTGGAACAAATTTATTAAAAATATACAAAAAACGACAGTTTTTTCAATATAGTGTAGCATTTGACAAAAAAATACCGGATAAACCGTAACGGTTTATCCGGCAGAATTTTTTAGTAAGCCGTATTGCTGTAATCGGGCTCAACGATTTTATCAACCTTGAACTGATTGACAGCATAGCTGTTTACATCGAGCTCAAAACTCTTTTTGTATTCTTCGATAGCCTTTTCAAATTCTTCGTCTTTTAATGTATGACGTGCGGCAGAATCTAAAGCTTCCAAATAATAGTCATCAGCTTTAATGTCCTGCTTTACTACAAGTATAAAGCCTGATTCGTCTTCAAGCTCGATAAGCTTTGCAACACCTGTCTTGAGCTTTTTAACGGTGTCATAATGCTCGGACTCGTAATTAGTTCCTTCTTTACCGAAAATCTGTGCATATTCACTCTTAGGCTCGGATACCTCTTCGCCCTCCTCATGGTCATGGTCATGCTCTTCCTTATCGGTTTCTTTAATTGCATTATAATCGTTATAAACCTGCTCAAAGGTCTTTTTGCCGGCATTAAGGTCTTTTACGTAATTCTGGAGCTTTTTCTTAAGTGCGGTTTTTTCCTTGTCGGTCATCTCGGAAGTGTATGAAGCATTAAGCTGTTCAGCTATAACATAGCTACCGTGGATTTCGTTCTTAACGTCTTTTGCGGAAATTTCCTTTTCACCGTCTTTACCGTAAAGGTGATTGAAGTATGCTTCGGAATAAGCGGCATCGGCAGAATACTTAAGATAGGTTTCCTTGCTTACGCCGTTAGGCTCAAAGTAAGCAGAGCTGCCGTAGCTCCAGTAATACTCGCCCATATATTCAGCGTTTGACTTAAGCTCGTCATCAAGCTCTACCTTGTTTTCAGCACATAAAAGCTTGTAAGCGGCAATACCTTTAAGATAATCAAGTGCTTTGTCCTTAACCCAGGTTTTGTATTCCTTATCGTCAATCTTCTTGGAATAGTAGTTGATTGTCTCTGCCTTCTGTTCTTCCTCGGTAAGGCTTTCCTGAACCTTATTTTTAGCCTCGGAATCAGCATTGATAAGTGCGCACATATAATATGCAGATGTAAACTCTACATCCTTAGCTGTTACGGCAATTTCATTTTTCTTATGGCAAGCGGTAAATGTCAATGCCATAACTGCCACCAATGCAGCGGCAAAAACTCTTTTTATATTCTTCATTTTGAACCTCCGTTATAGGTTTGTAATTTATAATATACCTATTATATAACACAAAACCGAAAAAGTCCACAAAAATTTTAAAATATATTTCTCTTTTAATTCTGAAAGGTGATTTGTTGCTCACTTATCAAGGGAAATTTAGTGATTTTACAGCCGTCAAGGTCGGTGTTGTGCATATTAACAGCCGATATTGCACGGTTATCATAAGTGGTATAGTAGTAAATTCCCTTATCGGCATTGCAACAGGAAGTATAAAGGGTTATTTCATATTTTTTATTCTCGGTTTCGCAGCATCCACGTTGCTGCTCTACTGCGCCTAATATATGAAAAAATTGACTGACACTTTTGTTTTCCGTATTATCTGAAACCGAGTTTAGCTTTATAAAGGCGGCACGGACAAAGCGGGACGGTGAAGATAAATCTCCGGGTAGCCCCATAGCTCCCATACCTCTGCTGTATGGCTTTAATGTAATTTTATCCGAGAAAAGGTTAACAGGCTCCTGTGGAGACAAGTTCATATAGTTATTAAGGTTGTTAAGCTGTTCGGGAAAGGTGGGGTTGTTGGTAAGAACACCTACGGGATTGTCATAAATATTGATGCCGTTTTTTGTTGATTCCAGTGTTAAAGCACTGTTTTTATCGGCAATAATCCAATGCAATGGTGATACCGGCAAATCCTTGCTGAAAGCGGTGTTTGTAATGTTTGTATGGTAAAGCAGTTCCTTTGCTTCGGTTAAATCTTTGCATTTTCCTAAAAGTCGTGGAATAAGCTCGAACTGTGCTACATTAAGTTTGTTATCGTTTTTTTCGCAATAAACGGCATTGTCTGCAAAATTAAGTCCTGCAATACAAAGCCCCTTTTCGTTTACGGCATCAAAATAAAGGGGAAAGCCGTCCTTATTATAAGCCATACCGATTATGGCAAAGTGACTTTTCGTAGTAGTACCGTCACGGAAATTAAGTATAAAATTTCTTGGTGTTACTGTGATTTCGGCAGGATATATTATATCATAATCCAACGTTCTGCCAAAATAGAAATCATTGGTTTTATAGGTTATAGCGGTACACATTTTAATTCTCCTTAAATTTGTTTTATTTATGTTTTTTGCAAAAAACTTGTTTTAATGCAGGTTTGGGTGTATAATATTTTTTGAAATTTATAAATTTACGGAGACAAAATGCGCTTACGGAGGTGCTGTATGAATTTTAGAGAATTTTTAAAGGAAAATATAGTCTGTTTTGACGGTTCAATGGGGACTTTACTTCAAAAAAAAGGACTTTGTGCAGGCGAACTTCCCGAAATGTGGAATATAACCCACCCTGATGTTATAACCGATATACATAAAAGCTATTTTGACAGCGGAAGTAATGTTGTTACAACCAATACCTTTGGGGCTAATTGCCTTAAATTCAATGACAGCGAACTCGAAAGCATCATTAAGGCGGCTATGGATAATGCGAAAACGGCAAGGGATATGTCCAAAACGGAAAGCCATAAATTTATAGCACTCGATATAGGTCCCACGGGAAAGCTTTTAAAGCCGCTCGGAGATTTGGATTTTGAAAGGGCGGTAGAGGTATTTGCTAAAACCGTAAGACTGGGTGTTAAATACGGAGCTGACCTGATTATTGCCGAAACACTCAACGATTCTTACGAAACCAAGGCGGCATTGTTGGCGGCAAAGGAAAACAGTAGCCTGCCGATTATTGTGTCCAATGCTTACAGCGAGGACGGTAAGCTTATGACAGGGGCTACTGCTTCGGCTATGGTTGCATTGCTTGAGGGTATGGGTGCAGATGCCATAGGCGCTAACTGCTCTTTAGGTCCTGAACAACTCGTGAGCGTAGCAGAGGAACTGCTGAAAAAAGCGTCTGTTCCGATTATTATTCAGCCTAACGCAGGACTTCCTAAAATCGAAAATGGAAAAACTGTGTTTGATGTTACGGCTGAACAGTTTGCAGAAAGTGTGGCGTCACTTGCAAAAAAAGGCGTGCGAATCGTCGGGGGTTGTTGCGGTACATCTCCCGAATACATTGCGCTTTTAAGCCAAAAAATTGCTGATATTAAGCCTTCCGGAATAAAGGATAAGAATATAACAGTGGTATCCTCCTATACGCATACAGTGGAGTTCGGTGAAATTCCCGTGCTTATTGGAGAAAGGATAAATCCCACAGGCAAAAAGCGGTTTAAGCAGGCGCTTATAGATAATGATATTAACTATATTTTGTCCGAGGGTGTAAATCAGCAGGAGAAAGGTGCACATATACTTGATGTCAATGTGGGACTTCCCGATATTGACGAATGCCGAATGTTAAAAACTGCTGTTTGCGAATTGCAGACGGTTACTAATCTCCCTTTGCAGATAGATACTTCGGATATTTCTGCAATGGAAAAAGCGTTGCGGGTTTATAACGGTAAAGCAATGATAAATTCGGTAAACGGCAAAAAGGAAAGTATGGAAGCGGTATTTCCGCTTGTTAAAAAATACGGCGGACTTGTAGTAGCCCTTACGTTAGACGAAAACGGTATCCCTCAAACGGCGGACGGCAGGGTTAAAATTGCAGAAAATATCCTTAAAACCGCAAAAGAATACGGAATACAAAAAAAGGATATAATTTTTGATACCTTAGCTCTTACGGTAAGTGCTGATAATAAATCGGCAGTTGAAACCCTGAAAGCACTTAATATTATTAAAAATAAGCTGGGCTGTCATACCTCTTTGGGTGTATCAAATGTTTCTTTCGGACTGCCGACAAGGGAAGCGATAAACGGTATATTCTTTACATTAGCTCTCGAAAACGGACTTTCGGCAGCGATTATGAATCCGTATTCTGTCGATATGCAAAAGGCTTATTATTCTTATAAAGCGCTTAAAGGACTCGATGAAAACTGCGCAGAATATATTACGGCGGCTGAGAATTTCAAAACCGAAACCGTCAAAGCGGAAGAAAAGCAAAAAACGGCAGAGGAATACTCTACCGAATTGCAACGTGCAGTAATTAAGGGTTTTAAGGAAACGGCAGCAGAGCTTACAAGAAAACTTATAGCCGATGTTCCGCCACTCGATATTGTTAATAATGAGATTATCCCTGCCCTTAATACGGTAGGTAAGGGATATGAGAACGCTACGGTATATTTGCCCCAGCTCTTAATGAGTGCCGAAGCCGCAAAATCTGCCTTTGAGGTTATAAAGTCGGCTTTATCGGACAAGAGTGATACCGCAAATAAGGGTATATTTGTAATTGCTACGGTTAAGGGCGACATTCACGATATAGGGAAAAATATTGTAAAGCTGTTGCTCGAAAACTACGGCTTTTCGGTTGTGGATTTAGGTAAGGACGTACCGTGTGAAAAAATAGCCGATACTGTAGCCGAACTCCACGCACCGCTTGTAGGACTGAGCGCCCTTATGACTACAACTGTATCTTCAATGGAACAGACGGTAAAGGAAGTAAGACTAAAAGCACCGTGGTGCAAAATAGTAGTAGGCGGCGCAGTACTTACCGAGGAATATGCTAATAAAATGGGCGCAGATAAATACGCAAAGGACGCTATGGAAACGGTAAGATATGCAGAAAAAATAATCGCTGAAAATATAAATTAAAAAAATGCGTTAGAAGTTTTTGTGCTTCTAACGCATTTTATCTGTTTTGGAATTTTTATTTGGTTTTCTTATATTTTGCTGCCGACCAGCCCGAATAGTAGGTAGTCTTACCAATCTTTTTATATGTACGCACACGCACATAGTATGTCTTT
>JAZQHX010000351.1:0-4569 GCA_045540835.1 Acutalibacteraceae bacterium
ATCAGCACCGTTCCTATGCTATTGCGTTGAGTAATGCAAAGGATATTAACGGAATGTATGTGTCGGACAGAAATAACGGTTTATCATTCAGGAATTATAAGGATTTGCTGATTCTAATCGGCGGAAGTCATAGAACGGGGAAGAACGGCGGCAGTTATAATGAAATTGAGCAGTTTGCACGAATACATTATCCGCAAAGCAAAATTGTTTACCGCTGGGCAACTCAGGATTGTATGAGCCTTGACAATGTTCCGTATATTGGAAAATACTCTAAAAATACCGCTAATATGTATGTTGCAACCGGTTTTAATAAATGGGGAATGACGGGTGCTATGACAGCGGCTACGCTATTGTGTGATATGATAACCGATAATAAAAATGAGTTTGAGGAAATATTTTCTCCGTCAAGGTCAATTCTGACACCACAGCTCGCACTAAACGGTTTTGAATCGACTTTAAATTTGCTGAATCCATTTGGTAAACGCTGTACTCATTTGGGTTGCAAATTAAAATGGAATCGAGTTGAACGCACCTGGGACTGCCCCTGCCACGGTTCAAGATTTACAAGCGACGGAGATGTAATAGACAATCCCGCAAACAAGGAATTAAATAAATAATATAAAACACTAAAACCGAGAATCACAAAAGTGAAACTCGGTTTTAAATGTTTAATTAGTTCTTTTATAAAATATCTATACACAAGGAAAAACAAACCCGTAATTTTTAAGAATAGAATATAGTTGATTCATTTTATCTTCACTTATTCTAAAATACTTATTTTTTTCTTTCCAGTATATTACGGGGCATTTGTCGCAAGCTATGCAAAAAGTCTGTGAATCGTTAAATACTATTGATACATTTTCATCAAATCCACACGATGGTTCATCTTTGTATAAAAATTTATTATCAAATATCGTTATTATTTTTTTAAAATCCTCATCAGATAATTGTTGTGAAATATCGGTATTAGAATATTTAAAAATTGCTTTTCCTTGTTTTGCAAAGTCTAAGTCTGTTCTGTTAAATATAAAAAAAGTTAAAAGAAGTGAAAATAAAATCAAAACTATTGATAATATAACAATAAATTTCTTTTTAAACATTTTCTCTCCTTTTTGCTACGCTAATCTAATTTAACATCTATCCAAAGAGTTTCGTAATAACTGCGGATTTCCTCGTCAATATCGTGGTAATATTGAACCTTTGGCATATCCTTTTCGTCGGGATATAGTATTTTATTACCGTAATAATAGTATTCTTCGTTTTCAACTACTGCCGTATTAGGTGAAGCATATCCGATATAATCAGCATTTGCTGTGGCAATATCAGGCTCTAAAAGAAAATTCAAGTACATCATTGCCGCTTGCTTGTTTTGTGCATTCTTTAAAATGCAGGCGGAATCTATAAATATATTTGTACCTTCCTCAGGGTAGAAAAACTTTAAATCAGGGTTGGTCTCTACCATTGTAAGGTAATCGCCTGCATAATAAGGGGCAATATAAGCCTCGCCGGTTTCCATTTTGCCGTAAACCTCGTCCATAACGTAAGCCTGCAAATTAGGCTTTCCTTGCTTTAACAGCTCGGCGGCTTTGTCCCATTCAGCTTTATTGGTAGAATTAAGGTCATAGCCTAAAATCATCTGTGCTGTCATAAAAGCATCTCTGGGATTGTTGAAATTAAGGGTCATATCCTTATATTTGCTGTCCCACAAAACATTCCAGGATTCTTCAATATTTTTAATTTTTGCACCGTTATAGATAATGCCAACCATACCCACGTTATAAGGAACGGTGTATTCATCATTGGGGTCAAAATAAACACCACGGTATTTTTCATCAATAAGGTCATAATTCGATAGGGCAGAGGTGTCAATTTCAGCGAGCATTCCTTCATTTAAAAGACGCTGTATCATATAGTCGGAAGGTATCACAATATCATAATTTACGCCACCGTTTTTTACCTGTGAATACATTGTCTCATTGCTTTCAAAGGTAAGATAATTAACCTTAATTCCCGTCAACTTTTCAAATTCACGGTTAACGTCAATCGTATCCTCACTGCCGTCTGAAATATATTCACCCCAGTTATATACTGTAAGTGTTGTTCCTTCAAACTCACGGGAATACTCAGCCCTTAAATCAAGCTCACGGTATTCGTATCCACAGCCTGAGAGAGACGCACATATTATTATAAGAATAAGGCATAAGACTGAAAATCTCTTCATTTCCCAAATCCTTTCTAAAAGCGCTTTTTAGCACTCTTTTCTGACTTGCTTTGTAACACGTTATAAAATATAAGTAAAACAAAAATTACTACAAATATAATAGTCGATAGGGCATAGGTATCAGGTGTTACCGATTTTTTAGTCATATTATAAATGATAATCGGTAATGTCTGATAATGTCCGCAGGTGAAATAGCTTATAACAAAATCGTCAAGAGATAGCGTAAAAGCCATTATAAAGCCGGTTGCAATGCCGGTTGAAATAGAAGGCAGAACAACCTTAAAAAAGGCTTGAACGGGCGTACAGCCCAAATCTAAGGCGGCCTCACTTAAATGTGAATCGGTTTGTTTCAGCTTTGGCATAACCGATAGTATTACATAGGGCAAATTAAAGGTAATGTGCGCTATAAGTACGGTGAAAAATCCTAAAGATTCGGTAAGCCCGAACAGCTTTCCGAAAAAGATAAATAAAAGCATAAGCGAAATACCGGTTACAATATCAGCGTTCATCATAGGAACCTGCGTTACCGACATAACGAATTTTTGTGTAAATTTCTTACGCAGTGCCGTTATACCTACCGCCGCCGCTGTACCTAAAACAGTAGAAATTATCGCCGATAAAACAGCGATTATCAGTGTATGCTTTAAGGCGTTAAGCATTGTGCTGTTAGTAACCAAACTTGTATACCATTGAGTAGAAAATCCGGTAAACACCCACACAGAGCTCGATTCGTTAAAGGAAAAGAAAATCATTACGAGTACGGGTGCGTACAAAAAGAAAATAATCAGAGAAATATAAAGCTTTCTGAGTGCTTTCATATAATTACACCTCCGTCATCATCATCGCTGAAGCGATTCATAACAAAAAGGCAAATTAAAATCATAACCATCAGCACAAGCGATATTGCTGATGCAACATTGTAATAGGTAGGTCCTAAATTGAAGAAGTATTCAATAACGTCACCTATAAGCATCGTTTTGTTTCCGCCAAGTTTTTGCGATATATAAAAGGTGCTGACCGAAGGAACAAAAACCATTGTTATACCAGATATAATACCCGGTCGGCTTAAAGGCAAAATTACTCTTTTAAACTTTGTAAATGAGTTAGACCCCAAATCCTCTGCCGCTTCCAAAAGGGATTTATCAAGCTTTGACATTACAGAGTAAATAGGTAAAATCATATACGGTATAAAATCGTATACCATACCTAAAATTACTGCACCCGGAGTATACATAAGCTTAACGGGACCTATGCCTAACTTTCCTAAAAAGGTATTTATAATTCCGGTATTCGCCAAAATTGTAATCCAGGAATAGGTGCGTATAAGAAAGTTCATCCACATAGGAATCATAACTATCATTAAAAGCATACGCTGTGAATTTACATTAAGTTTTGTCATAAAATACGCCATAGGGTAGGCGAGAAGTAAGGTTATTACAGTAGAAATTGCGGCATACAGCACCGAAACGCCAAAAGCTTTACCGTATTTTCCTATATTTGAAAGATTCGCAAAGGTGAAAACACCGTTTGCATCGGTTAAAGCAAAATAAAACATTATAAGTAGCGGTACAATTATAAAGAGTGCAGACCATACAATATACGGTGCGGCAATAAGGCGGTTAGCTAAAGATTTACTTTTCATCGGCGTCCTCCTGCGTGTAGTTCACGTCGGAAAGGAGGTCGATTTCCTCGCTGTAGCTTGAATAATCGCCGTAAAGACCCGAGTATTCGGATTTTTTCATTATATGAATATCGTCAGGCTCAATGAAAAGTCCAACTTTTTCGTCAACAAAATGCTCATCAGTAGTCTGTATCATCCATTTAAAGCCGCCTATATCAACGATAATTTCGTAATGCACTCCAAGGAAAGAAACCGAGGTAACTATACCCTTAAGCATTCCTTTTTCAGGCTCTACAATATCAACGTCTTCAGGACGCACAACAACATCGACCGCTTCGTTAGGTGCAAAACCTTTATCAAGGCAGTCAAATTTATAGCCCGAAAATTCAACATAAAAATCTCTTATCATCTTACCGTCTACTATGTTTGATTCACCGATAAAATCAGCAACAAAAGCGTTCTGCGGCTCGTTATAAATATCCTTAGGCGTTCCAACCTGTTGAATTTTACCGCCGTCCATTACAACCACACGGTCAGACATGGTAAGTGCTTCCTCTTGGTCGTGGGTAACGAAAACAAAGGTAATGCCTAACTGCTCCTGAATCTTTTTAAGCTCCTTTTGCATATCTTTGCGAAGCTTTAAATCAAGTGCCGCCAAAGGTTCGTCGAGCAACAGCACTTTAGGACGGTTAGCAATAGCACGTGCAATAGCTACACGCTGCTGCTG
>JAZQHX010000352.1:0-7303 GCA_045540835.1 Acutalibacteraceae bacterium
GTTGGCATATCTCCCGTTATAATTTCCGAAGTATCGTGATACATAGCGACAGTTGCAATATAATTCGGGTCGGTTTTTCCGCCGAAACGCTTGTTGGAAATAATGGCGAGTGCGTGGGCAATCTGAGCTACCTCTAAAGAATGCTCGCTTAAATTTTCACGTCTTGTATTGCGCATTAGCCCCCAGCGATATATATTTTTCATTCTTGACATCATTGCATAAAATTTATTACTCATTTTCTATCACCTAATTTTTGTTAATCTATTGAATATTATAACAAATCTTGGTATAATATCAATAAATAATTTTTTATGAGGATAAAATAATGGGATTTTCATATTCTAAGGCTGTTTCTTTAAAACCTGTAAAGGAAAAAAGTTTTTTAACCTTTTTGCTGGGACTTTTGGTTTCGGCGGCATTTTTTCTGCCTTATATGATTTTGAGTGAGGGCTATTTTACCTTTTACGGTGACTTTAATGTACAGCAAATCCCGTTTTATCAGGAATGTCATGCGGCGATAAAAAGCGGCAATATTTTCTGGAACTGGAACACAGACTTAGGAGCTAATTTTATTGGCTCGTATAGCTTTTATCTTTTGGGAAGTCCTTTTTTCTGGCTGACGATTCCGTTTCCGAACAGCTTTGTGCCTTACTTAATGGGTCCTTTGCTTATTTTAAAATTTGGTTGTGCGGCGCTTACGGCTTATTTTTATATAAGGCGATTTACCAGAACACCTAATGCGGCAATGTTAGGCGGACTGATGTACGCTTTTTCGGGATTCTCGGTTTATAATATATTCTTTAACCATTTCCATGAGCCTATAATATTTTTCCCGCTGCTTTTATTATCTTTAGAACTGCTTATCACCGAAAACCGACGTATGGTTTTCGCTTTGGCGGTTTGCTTGTGTGCGGTTGTAAATTATTTCTTCTTCTTCGGAATGGTTGTATTTGCAGTAATTTATTTCTTTGTAAGACTGTTTTCGGGGGCAATAAGGGTTAAATTCTTACGCTTTTTAGTCCTTGTTTTTGAGGCGGTATTAGGTCTTTTAATGGCGGCATTTTTACTTGTACCGTCCATAATGGCAATAACGGGAAATAACCGTATATCCGAGTTTTTAACCGGCTGGAATGCTATAATGTATGGAAAAGAGCAGATATATGCAAATGTGCTTCAATGCTTTTTCTTCCCTCCCGATATTCCTGCCCGACCGATATTCTTCCCCGGTGCTGATGTTAAGTGGTCTTCCCTTGGCGGCTGGCTGCCTGTCTTTAGTATGGTGGGTGTATTTACATGGTTTTCAAAACGCAAAAACCATTGGCTTAAAAGGGTTTTAGGCATCTGTATTTTTATGGCTTTAGTACCGATTCTCAATAGTGCTTTTTATGCATTTAATCAATCGTATTATGCACGCTGGTTCTATATGCCTATACTTCTTATGTGCCTTGCTACCGTTTCTCTTACCGAGGATGATTCTGTCGATTGGGGATACGGCTTTAAGTGGGTTACGGGAATAACCTTAGCAGTAACCTTGGTAATTGGATTTTTCCCGAGAGAGGTCGAAGAAGGGAAGTATGCATTCGGACTTTTCACACCTGATGGTGAGGGCGATTACACGTATCTGATAAGATTCTGGATAACCTCTGCCATAGCGCTTGTAAGCCTTGCGATTTTATATTTCCTGCTTAAAATTCTTAAAAACAACCGTAAGTCATTTTATACCGCAGCTACGGCTTGCGTATGCATAGTATCCGCAATTTACGGCAATGTTTATGTTTTCAGCGGCAGACAGCATTCTTATGAAATCAAAGAGGTTATGATTGATCAACTGATTGAAGGCGAAATGGGAGTTACGGACGATTCCCAGTACAGAATTGACGTTTATGACGGAGTGGATAATACTTCTATGTATTTAGGTGTACCCGGAATAAATGCCTTCCATTCGGTAGTGCCGTCATC
This sequence comes from Acutalibacteraceae bacterium, assembly GCA_045540835.1. GTDB lineage: Bacteria > Bacillota > Clostridia > Oscillospirales > Acutalibacteraceae > UBA737. Next base: position 1,960 of record JAZQHX010000352.1, read on the forward strand.
TATATTTGAGTTTTACGAGTTTATAGGTGTTGAACGCAGCGTCGGCAGTCGACCCGATACAGATGTAGCGCCTATAAGGTCGTTGCTGTCGGTTAAATATCTGCTTAACCCTAAGTGTGGTGACAGCTTTTTAGACGAGGAAAACGAGCCTAAAATGTACGGCTTTAAATACCTTAAGACATATAATGACTATTATATTTACGAAAATGAAAACTTCGTTCCATACGGTTTTTCGTATGATTATTATATGGATTACGAATTTTGTGAACAGTATTCCGAAAACAGCCGACCTTCTATGATGCTTAAAGCAATGCTGTTAAATGATGAGCAGATTAAAAAGTATTCGGAGTATATGACCGATATAAGGGTGCTTGACGAACAAGGCTATACTACCGAGGGTGCGTCAACACTTATTACAGATGAAAGTCATACCTATGATTGCTTTAAATTAGCCGAGACGGCGGCGACATTTTTCAAAAGGGACAACGGCGGATTTACCGCAATTGTTGAAAGGGATAACCCAAACCTTGTATTTTTCTCTGTGCCTTACGATGAGGGCTGGTCGGCTACCGTTAACGGGGAAAGGGTTGAAATTGAAAAGGTTAACGCAGGCTTTATGGCGGTATTAGTACCCGAAGGCAGGAGCACCGTAAAATTTGAATACACAACCCCGGGGCTGTTATACGGCATTTATATAACGGTTGTAAGCTTCGGTATTTTAATGGTTTACGGTGGTATAAGCTATCTTGTAAAGCGTAAAACGGGTGGAGGAAATACAAGCTACCCCGAAGGTGCGGCTTTGCTTAAAACCTGGAAAAGACAAGAACTTAATGAGGCCAAAAGGTTAATTGAGAATGAAATTTCCTTAGAGCCAAGCTTGCTCGAAAAGGCAGAAAAAACCGAACCCGAAAATAAAGATTTTGGCTTTGAGGGCGGATTTAAAATAAATACAGATTTGTTTAAAAACAAATAAAAACAGCAGCTCATCTTTGTTTTAAAGATGAGCTGCTTATTTCTTATTTATTTTTTACTTTTAACATTTGACAGGGGATTGGAATCAATTGCTTGCTTTATCTGCTTGTCGGAAACATGTGTGTAAATTTGGGTGGTGCCAAGATTTGCGTGACCTAAAATATCTTTAAGCACTCGTATATCAACATTTCCGTGCTGATACATAAGCGTAGCGGCGGTGTGCCTTAGCTTATGGGTGGAATAGCCGTCAAGTCCTGCTTTTTCGAGATACCCTTTTACAATATGCTGAACTGTACGTGGGCGTATTCTTTGGTGATTACGGCTTAAAAACAGAGCATTTTTCTCGGTTATCGGTATGCCCTCATTTGGTCTTACTTCTAAATAAGATTGTATTGCCTGCGTGCAGGCGTTGTTAAGATAAACCATTCGCTCTTTGTTACCTTTACCGATTACCGTCAGCGTGCCGTCGGAGGAAATGCTGCTTAAATTTAAAGCACACAGCTCGGATAAACGCAATCCGCAATTGAGAAAAAGGGTTAATATACAGTAATCCCTTTGTTTGTTTTCACCGTCTACCGAATTTAATAATTCAAAGGAATCCTCAAGGCTTAAATGCTTTGGTAGAGACTGCTTAAGCTTTGGCGCATCTAAAAGTAGTGCGGGATTTTCGTCAATCTGGTGGGTTTGGGTTGAAAGATATTTGAAAAAAATTCTCAAAGTAGAGGTTTTTCTCGCCCTCGTAGCAGGCCCGTTATTACGCTCATTTTTACAGAAAACCAGATATGCATAAAGGTCGGTTATTGTGACGGTTTTAAGTATGTCTATTGATATGGGGGATATGTCAATATCCAAAAAATCGGTGCTTTTATCGGCAATACCACGTACCATCAAAAGATAACGGAAAAAATTCTGCAGGTCGATAAAATATCCTTCGACCGAACGTGAGGATTTACCCTTTATCGTTTCGTTGTATGTAAGGAAATCCCTCAAAAAATCGGGACAGTTTTGTAAAACTTCAAGCTTCATAATTGCAACTCCGTGTGAATTGTAGTATCATAGTATATAGTTATATAATAGCATTTAATTTTCAAAAAATCAATCTTAAAGAAATCTTAAAAGGAGAGTGTCGCAAGCTTCACTCTCTTTGGCGGGGATTCCGCTCGCAAAATGCAAGGCTTTTTACTGCGCTCTATCCCCGCCAATACCACCCCTGCACTCTTGAAAATCGGCAGAATCAGCCGATTTTCGCTTACAAGGTGTTTTTTCGCTGCACTTGTCACCGAAAAAACAAACTGCGGCTTAAAGCCGCAGGATAAAAAATTATGTCTTTCAGTTTTTATTCTTAAAGAAATCTTAAACATTTAACTTCTTTTTTCTTAAAATGTCAAATGGTAAAATACTTTTGGAGGTTGAGGGAAGTGTACAACATACTTATTTGTGATGATGAGCGTGATATAGTCTCTGCACTTAAAATCTATCTTGATGCAGAGGGGTATAATACCGTTTGCTGTTATAACGGTAAAGATGCAATCGAGGCTGTGAAAAGTAAGGAAATTCATTTGCTGTTGCTTGATATTATGATGCCCGAATGTGACGGTATAACGGCACTTGCAAGTATAAGGGAGTTTTCAAATATACCTGTAATTCTGCTTACCGCTAAAAGTGAGGATACCGATAAGGTGATAGGTCTTAATATCGGAGCTGATGATTATGTCACAAAGCCTTTTAATCCAATTGAGTTAATAGCCAGAGTGCGCTCTCAATTGAGACGCTTTATGCAGTTGGGCGGCGGTGCTAAGGAGATTGGTGACGGTTACATAATAGGCGGTATTGAGCTTAACGATTTGTCAAAACGTGTCACGGTGGACGGTGAGGAAGTATCCCTTACACCTACCGAATACGAAATATTAAAGCTTTTAATGCGTAATAAGGGCAGAGTTATGTCCCCTAAGGAGATATACCGCAATGTCTGGAATGATGCGGCTTACGGGGCAGAGAGTACAGTAGCGGTGCATATACGTCATTTAAGGGAGAAAATCGAAATAAATCCTGCAGAACCCCGTTATTTAAAGGTTGTGTGGGCGCACGGGTATAAAATCGAGGAAGGGAACTGAGGAATGTTTATGAAAAAACCTATAAAAAAGATAGCAGTAGCAGTTATTTCTTTAAGTATATCTGCTTTGGCGGCAATTGGTATTTTAAGCAGAGGAGGAATATCCGAACACGCCTAAAACGGCATTATTTAGGCGCTTTTTGGATTATTGGCGGCGGCAGGCGCCAGCCTTGCCACCTTCACTGCACCAAAAATCACACAAAATTCTGCACGTTTTAGGTCGCAGAATTTTTACGGTGCCGATTTTTGCATCGGCACGGCATAAAACGCAGCAAATCCTGACGGATTTGCGAGTATTTTAACACAGCAGAGGTGAAAATCGTCCCGTAAAAATCGGGTTTGGATACTCCTCCTCTGCTTATGCAAATTTTTTAAATCCAGGTGAAAAGAAGTGTTTTAAATGAAAAAATCATTTTCGGGTACAGGCGCTAAGATTGCGGCTGTAATAATTTCGTATGTCTTGGCGGTTATGGTGATACTGTCTGCCGTTGCTACGGGAGTTATGTTTTATTATAAATTCTATTTCAGTAATCCTGATACCGTCAAAGAAGAAATTATGACCAATATGGCAAAAAGCGAAGCCAGCTTTGCTTTGAGCAACTGGTATTGGAGTGATATTGACCTCGAAGAATACTATAAGGACAAGAATATTTATTACGAGATATACGATGTCCGTAACGATAAGACCGAAAGTAATTATAAAAATCAGGCGGTTTGGGCTGTTGGTACGGGTGAATACTATGACCATTTTGAAAAAAGCAATGTTGACCCAAAAACAGGCAAAGAATACATTTATCACGAAGCAGAATGTGTAGCAAAAGCCAAAATATATGTCGCTAAAGATATGCATAAAAACGATATATTTTCGGTTGTCTGCAAGATAATAGAAATAGGCTTTAGCCTTAGGTTTGTGGTAATTTTCATTCTGCTGTTCGCTTTAAGCTTTCTGATTGCTTTGTGGTGTTATCTTTTCTGCGTTACCGGGCGTACTAAAGACGGTAATTTAAAGCTTAATTATCTTGACAAGCTTCCTTTTGATATTTATACTCTATTTATGCTTTTTGCGGCAGTGCAAAGTATATTGGCGGTCGATTTTCTGGCGGAAGATATGGCATCTGCCGTTCTTTCAATCTTTTTAATCGGTACGCTTGACTACTTTTTGGGGATTGCTTATCTTTTAAGCTTTGCAAACCGCATAAAGAACGGAACGCTTATAAAGAATAATATTATTTATTATATTCTAAGATTTTCCGGCAAAGAAATTAAGCAATTTTTTAACTTTATTAAATACGTTTTTTCAAATCTTAATTTGGTATATAAAACGGTTACGGTATTAGCTGTAATTATTATTCTGGAAGTAATAAGTGTTATAATTATATTTGAAGCCCTTTACTCTTTTGAGCCGGATATATTTATTGTAGGATTGGTCTTACTTAATATTGTGTTTGTTGTTTTCTCGCTTTATCTTGCGGTTATTATGCAAAAAATAAAGCAGGGCGGTGAAAAAATCGCAGGCGGGGAACTGGAACACAAGATTGATACAGCCTATATGTTGGGTGATTTCAAGAGCTTTTCTAAAAGTCTTAATAATATTAACGACGGCTTGCAGAATGCCGTTAACGAAAAAATAAAAAGCGAGCGTTTTAAAACCGAGCTTATAACAAATGTTTCTCACGATATTAAAACTCCGCTGACCTCCATTGTAAATTATGTGGACTTAATCAAAAAAGAGGAGTGCAATAATCCGAAAATTAACGAGTATATCGAGGTTTTGGACCGACAATCCTTAAGGCTTAAAAAGCTCGTTGAGGATTTGGTAGAGGCGTCTAAGGCATCAACAGGTAATCTTTCGGTTAATCTTACAGAATGTGATGTAGGTGTCCTTTTAAGTCAGACGGTAGGCGAATTTGAAGAAAAGCTTAATAAAGCGGGGATAGTATCGGTTGTAAACGTGCCAAATGAGCCTATAAAGGTGTTAGCCGACGGCAGACATTTGTGGCGTGTGTTTGATAATCTTATGAATAATGTCTGCAAATACGCCCTTGAAGGCACAAGAGTTTATTTAGATGTAAAAGCCTTTAGCAGTAAAGCCGAAATAACCTTCCGCAATATTTCAAGGTTTGAGCTTAATGTTTCTGCCGACGAGCTAATGGAGCGCTTTGTGCGAGGGGACAGCTCCCGTAATACCGAGGGTAGCGGATTGGGACTATAAGTCGGATCGTAGCCATGTCGTTCTGTGAGCCAAGGAGTTGGGGAGAT
>JAZQHX010000353.1:0-5863 GCA_045540835.1 Acutalibacteraceae bacterium
TTAAAATCTGTAAAACTTAATACAATTGACGAAATAGTAGGAATAAGCATAAAGATGATAAAAAATATCAAAAAAGGTGCCAATAAGAAATAGTATATTTTATTCCTTTTAATTTGAATAATTATATTTTCTTTCATCTGAATTTAATCTCCTATTCTAATGAAAATTCTTTTCGCTTGCGGGAAATTTCTTCATTTATAGACTGATTGTATATTTCCAACTGACGTTCGGGCAATTCAATATCGTTTAGTGCTTTACGGAAAGCACTGGTTAAATCACGCTGTAAAACATAGTTACCGGGTACCTGCGGAATGTTTTCAACACAGCTCCATTGATCCAAAATAATTTCTGCTTCCTTTTTCGTCCATGCAATCGAATCAAAAGCAACCTTATTTGCAGGATAATACCTTGCGGCAACCCCCATTGTAGATTCAAGCTCCTTAGCGTACATTGCCTGAGAAGAGCTACAGGTCCACCACTTCATAAAATCGAAGGCTTGCTCACCGAGCCCTTTTTCGACTGCGGAATTAAGCATAATGCAGGCAGTCCCGGTAGCTGTTTCGGTTTTGTTAATTGTTCCGTCCGCCGCTTTTGTTCCGGGAATGGTTGCAATTGACCATAATCCCCGTATTTCAGGTGCCGCAGTATAAATCTGATTGTAGTAATTCAGATTTTGAATTGCCATTGGCATTTCACCCGAACGGAATCTGTTATAAAAATCGTATTCTCTATCCAAACCGTATTTTTTATAAAGCTGAACCCAGTTATAAAACGCATCTTTAGCAATGTTGCTGTCAAATGCCGTTCTGCTTAAATCCTCACTATAATAGCTTCCGCCGTTTTGCAGTAAAAACTTCTGGAATGTAGCAATACCGCTTGAAACACCGGCATTTGCAGGATTTATTTCGGGAACTCCTACCTGCAGGTTATTGCGCTGAAGTATTTCGAGTATTTGGTAGAAATCTTCCCATGTCTGAGGCGGAGTAATTCCAAGCTCCTCAAAAATATCGGTGCGATAAAATATAACATCAAAATTTTGTGTTTCCGGAATAGCGTAAAGCCCTCCGTTATAATAATACGGTGTCCAGGCAGAATCGTAAAATTCTTTAGAAATATCACTCAAATCATATTGTTTAAGGTCTACTAAACCGCCACGCATTGCAAGATTGATTGGAGTTTCTTCCGGAATCATCAAGGCAACATCAGGTCCTTTTCCTGCAAGGGTTGCCTGAATCAGCGTAGCACCGGTGTCAACAAGATTGAGTTCAATATTTACATTATGTTCCGGCACAAAGTAGCCTTCAATCATTCTTGTAAGCAGCTGTAACTGATCACGTCCTGTGCTTACCCATACAAGCAAGCTTTCGTCCGAAGTATTTTTAAGGTCATACTCTTTTACGAAAGAATATAAAAATCTGTTCACTTCATAGATTATTTTCTTGAAAAAGGATACCTCTGTGTCTTCAAGTTCCTTATCCACCGGCTGAAAGAAAAACGAATCAATCGCAAGACCTTGTAAGCCAATAGTATTTACAACCGAACCCAGATTAGTAATAGCATCAGCAAAGTTTCTTACGTGCTCATGCAAAACATAAGATTCCTCAATCATTGTATGAATAACCGAACGAACCTGTTTAACAGTAGAAAGTGTAGAACCGCTGCCTTTTCTTTTTTCCATCAGCAAGACAATATTATCAAGCTGTTTTTTTGCATTATTCAGGCTGTCTAACAGCTCAGGAATCTGCGTATCCAACGCATAATCACGGTATATGTCAACATCAGGACCCGTAATTACCAGCATTTTTCTATAAAGGGAATTCATTTGCAGCATTACGTTGTTAATATCCCTTGCCATCTTGGCACTTGCTTCATCTACTACAACCTCAAGCGCCAATTCATCTCCCGGCTCCAAATAAAAAATGTAAGGATTATCTCCGCCTAATGTTTTTATATACCAGTCTGTGGAATACTCGAAGGCAATAGTAGCCGCTTCCCTAAAGGGGCAAACACCGTTTATTGTAAACTTACGGTAGGAATTACCGCTCTCGTTATAGCTCTGATTTACACGAAGCGAAACAGTATAAAGTCCTGCCGTCTTAATTTCTGCCTTCCATGAAATTTTATCCCCTGTATTAGACCAGTTTGAACCGCCTATACTGTTAAGCAAAATAGCTTTATAGGACTGCGGCACCATAGAAGCATTAGTATTATCATATATCGGGTAAAGTGAAGACGCATTCTTTACCTCGGCATATTCGGCCTCCTGACGGTATGCCTTTACATCACGGTTTTTATCGGAAATCTGTGCTTTATATTGGTCGTAAGAAATGCCTGCTTCATAGCCGGAAAAACAAAGCTTTGATACCGCCAAATCATTTTCCGTAGACAAAACAAGTGAATGATTACCCTCGGTCAGATAAATAAGATACGGCTCAGAATAAAGACCTGTAGAGTCAGCTAAATAAAGCTCGTTCCAGGTATATATTTCATTTTGTGAAGGACGAACCTCATCTCCATCCTTATCAATTGCAAATTTTCCGTCCGCAAGTTCGTCCTTATAGTATCGTGGAAGCTCAAGCTTTCCCAATTCCTCAAAATAATATTTGCCGTCAATGGTAATATCAAGCATTATTGTCGTGCTATCCGTATCAAAGGTATGATAATCGATAGCAAGGCAATATACACCGGAGCTTTTTACAGTAAACTCATAAGTCTCCGAAGAATGCGCCGCACCAAAATTAACCGCTTTTTTCCCGTCGGTCAATTTTAATTTTGAAAAAGGCTTTAACACAATATTATCCGAAGCTGTCGGTAACTCAGCAATTTCACAATAATAATTATAATATGAATTATCCTTTTCCTTTGAAGGAATGGTAGCCGTTGCATTTTCCGCATAAACAGTATTGCCTGCCAATATCGGTAAAGCAACCATACCACAAAGCACGGTTACCAATAATTTCTGTGCTATTTTCCTGCACGATACCATTGATTTCAACTCCAAAAAAATAAATCTTTATAAAGACATCTGCATCTTTAAAATACAGATGCCTTTAGAACAGAATAATGCTTTTATTGGACGGCTTTTTTAGATTTTTTCTTACGAATAATGAAAAATGCCGTTAAACCGCCGCCTACTAAAACAACTGCACTAACTGAGATAATTATTATCCAGATATAAAGGTTACTATTAGAAGAACCGCTGATTTTTTTAGTAATAATCACCTTTTTCTTCTTGGTCTTATTTACGTTTTCTTCCTCGGTTTCTTCTACAATTTCGTCTTCGACAATTTCTTCAATATAGTCATCTGTATTCTCTACCTGTATATCCTGCTCAACATCCTCTTGTGGAGGATTATCATTTTCCGTTTCGGTGCCACCTATGTTAATATCGGTAATTGAAGCATTGGAATCAAGAACCAAATAAATAGGTCTTTGGCCTATGTTTACACTTATAGAATTACCGTCCATTTTTACGTACTTGCTATTTCCAAAGCAATCGTAAAGACCGGTAACCGCATTTGAGACTGTAACGGTGCATCTTACATCATTTCCACCGTCCCAAAGCATATAAACATTTTCTCTGCCCGACTTATAAAGATAAGCGTACACACCCGCATCATTAGACAAAATACTTTTAAACTTCTTACCGCCCAATGCATTCATATAGCCTGCAAGCATCAGATGAGCAGGCTTTGAAGTACGACTGCCCTTATCGGAATTTTCGTGTCTGATAATACCGTAATTACCCTCAGAAAGCTCATAGTTATCGTAAGTATCATACGCAACATAGGGCATTGCCTTTTCTACAAGTCCCGATGCCGCCATCATAGCAGTATATCGTGTCATATAAACTGCCTGCTGTTCCTCTGTAACGGGAGAATATGCATTATCACTACCCGATGTGAAATATCCGTATTCATCACACCATATAGGCAAAGGCTTATTGTTTTTACTGTAATCTGCCGTAAGCGAAGCTAATTCCTCAAGCTGTTCTATAACACTGGATACCTCAGGAGAATTAGGATAAATATATGGGTGTATACCTACTGCATCCATATAATCGTATGCTCCGAGCTCTAACATATCTGTGATATAATCCATTCCCCAACCCGAAGTCTCTGCGCCTACAACCTTTACCTTTGGATTAACCTTTTTGATTTTTTTATAGGCAGATTTAAGCATTTTAGTGTATACGTCCGAAGGAACATTACAGAAATTAGGTTCGTTTGAAATGAGCGCATATTTTGCATAATCACCCAGATACTCTATAAATGCCGCACAGAAATTGCCGTAGCCCTCTATGCTTTCTTTTGCACTCAAATCGCCGCCTGCATAAAGATTATTGCCGACACCATGCTCTTTACTTTCTTTAAACACAGGCGCAACGGTTATGTTGAATTCTTTACAAACCTCAAAATAGTTTTTCAGCTTTTGAGAGAAGTTGTAAACACCTTTTTCGGTTTCGTAATCAGTCCAATGGAACGATGTACGCACGGTATTAACACCCATTGCCGCCATTGGCTTTAACTGCTCACGCAATTTATCCTTTTCGTCATTTTCAACCTCACCGTAATGGAAGTTCACACCGAGCATATCATTGCTATACACTTTTGAAACTTCCTTAATACGGCTCAGATTTATCTTTCCTACGTAATACTTACTACCGTCTGCACGTGTAACAGAAAAATCAACAGTATAGGTTCCGTATGCCGCTACCGAGGAACAGTCAACCACATAGGTACTTGTCGACTGCGGACCGATAGCAATATCAAAGTCACCTGAAGAAATCTCGTCACCGATACTGTCTGTAACCGTGTATTCACAAAGTCCCGATTCAAAAGAACCAGTAAGATTCTTCATAACTATTTTCTGCTCAATATGGAAGGTGCTGTCAGCAGTACTCTCATAATAACGAGCACCGTCTACATCTTCTGCAATCTCAACCTTTAATGGATTTTCCGAATCACTTCCCGTGCCGGCAGTTTCGATATTAAAGTCGTCTATATAAAGTATTCCTTTTCCCACAAAGTTGACAAAGGAATACATACTTGTATAACCAATATCGAAATCATGCAATACCTTTATGTAATATTTAGTCCACTCTTTTGGTACTTCTTCCCACAGATTTTCTTCACTTTCATTCAAGGTACTGCCAAAAGCATAGGCTGTTGCCCAACCGTCAAGCTTAAGGCTTGTGCCGTCTGCCGCTACCTGATATATATTACCGCTACCCATAGCGCCCTTATATCCTACTTTTTCATCAGCCTTTGCATAGAAGGTAATGAAAACATCCTGACCCAGCGGAATCTTATTATAATTCTTTGTACTTGTGATTTTTATTGAACCGTTTGTAGAAATTTTTGTAGAATATTTGCCGCTATGCGCCTCATCATCACTATGTTCAGTAGGTGTTCCGGTATCACCAAAAGCCTTTAATTCACTTCCGGCGTTATCAATTATGGCTGTATCATCATTTCCTGCATTTAAATCAACCACATCGAAATCATCCAGATACAAAACACCGTTACCGTCAAAATTGATGAAGGAATAGAATCCGGTATAGCCTTCTTCAAAAGGCTTTTGCACCTTAATATAATACTGTTTCCATTCTTTAGGGAACTCTACCCAACCGTCAGGCGTAGTTGCACTGCCTGCAGCGAAGGTGTTGGTATAATTATCGAGTTTATTAGTAGTATTATTATCACCTGTCTGGTAAACATTTCCGGTATATACTATACCATTAAAGCCTGCAGTCTCATCAGCCTTTGCCCAGAAAGTAATATGAACCTCTTTATTAAGCGGTATTTTTTTGTAATTTTGCGAGCTTGTAATTTTGATTGAACCTTTTGTTGAAATCTTGGTT
>JAZQHX010000354.1:0-7825 GCA_045540835.1 Acutalibacteraceae bacterium
TCACCCGTCCAGATGTTCATAACACATTCCTGACCTAACTCCTCAGCTAAGTACTGCGAAATTCTGATACAAGCCTTTCCGTGCTCAATCCAGAACTTTCTGGTTTCCTCGTTAGGGCTCGAAAGGGTAAGTGGGTCGCACATAGGATGTGAGAAAAATGTGGGGTTAAAGTCACAGCCGAGACCTCTTTCCTTACAGAAATCAACCCACTTTTTAAAGTGCTTGGGCTCAATCTTGTCTCTGTCTACCCAGCCGCCGTTTTCCTCGTCAAAAATAGCGTAGCAGGCGTGGAGATTAAGCTTTTTAGTACCGGGGCAAAGCTTTAATGCAACGTCCAAGTCTGCCATAAGCTCCTCGGGTGTTCTGGCTCTGCCGGGGTAGTTACCGGTAGTCTGGATTCCGCCCGAAAGTGCGTCAACCTTCTGGTCAAAGCCTCTTACATCGTCACCCTGCCAGCAATGAAGTGCTACGGGCACGCCCTTTAAGGCTTTGATTGCGGCATCGGTATCAATGCCGTATTTTGCGTAAATTTCTTTTGCTTGTAAATATCTTGACATCTTATTCAACCTCACTTATACTGAATGTATTTTTTATAATTTCTCTCGCCTTTATTAAGTCGAGTTCGGGGTTTAAATAAATCAGCTGGGAAATAATATTTCCTGCTGCTGTACCCTCAACGGGGCCTGCGGTAACACGCTTGCCGGTATACTGCTTTGTAAGCTGATTCAAGTATTTATCCTTACAGCCGCCGCCTACAATGCTTACCGTATCAACCGTTTTATTGGCGATTCTTTCAATCTCTTTAACGGTTATATCGTAGCTGTTAGCAAGTGAATGGTAAACACTTGAAAGCACGTCACCAATAGGTAAATCGGGCTTGTTTAAATATGTTCTTATCGCCTCAATCATATTGTCGGGCGCTAAGAATGATGCATCTGTCGGGTCTATAAGCTCGGTAAAGTTACTTTCCATTGCCATATACATCATTTCGTCATAGCTGTACTTTTTATCGAGATTCTTTCTTATATTCTGGAAAAGCCACATACCCATAATATTTTTAAGGAAACGGAAACGGTAGTTAATTCCGCCCTCGTTAGAAAGGTTTGCCTTCATTGCATCAATTGAAGTTACGGGATAAAGGTTTTCTGTTCCCACAAGGCTCCATGTACCTGAAGAAATGAATACGCTTTTTTCGTCAATCGGGCAGGCGGCAACAGCAGAGGCGGTATCGTGCGACGGGCAGAAGATAACCTTTGCGTTAAAGCCGACGGTATCTTTAATTTTATCGCTGAACTCACCTATTAAAGTGCCGGGCAGATTAAGTTTACCGAAAAGGGATTTCTTAAAGCCTAATTTATCAATAATATATGAATCCCAGTCCTTACTTTCGGCATTTAAAAGATTAGTGGTTGAAGCGTTGGTGTATTCGTTTTTCATAATACCCGTAAGTCTGTAGGAAAGGTATTCAGGCATCATAAGCAAACTTTCTGCCTTGTCCATTTTTCCCGACTTTTTATCGCACCAAAGCTGATAAATGGTGTTGAAGTCCTGCTTTTGAATACCTGCACGGCTGTAAAGCTCGGCTTCGGGTATAATTTTAAAAACTTCTTCGGAAATATTTGCAGTTCTCGGGTCTCTGTAAGCTACGGCAGGCAGAATTTCCTTACCGTCCTTATCAAAGAGCACATAGTCAACACCCCAGGTATCAATTGCAACCGTTTCGGGTATTTTGCCTATTTTTTTACATTCCTTAATACCTGCAATAACCGATTCGGTAAGCTTTTCGATATTCCAGCAAAGCGTACCGTCCTGATTTTCAAATCCGTTTTCAAAGCGGTATACTTCTGTGCAGGACAGGACACCGTCCTTATATTCGCCTAAAATATGGCGACCGCTTGAAGCACCAATATCAATTGCTAAGCAGTAAGACATAAAAATCCCCCTTATAATGTTTTTTCTTTCATTTTAACACATTATAAAGGGGGATACAATGTCTTTATTTAATTTAAAAAAGTGTCCTTATTTGCAAATCTGTAATCTCTTGGAGACATTCCGTAGCGCTTTTTGAATATCCGATGAAAATAGCTTATATTTTCGTATCCTACCGATACCGATATTTCATCAATATTTCTTTCGGTGTTTTTAAGAAGATATGTAGCACGTGAAAGCCGCTTTTCCTGCAGTAATTCCGTAAAGGTTTTGTCGGTCTTTTTCTTTATGATTCGGGACAGATGGTATATGTCATAGGATAAAAGCTTTGCCGCTTCGGTAAGTGTTGCGGTTTTGTAATTCTCGTCTATATACCTGAAAAGCGTGACGGTGTCCTCATCGTCCGTATCGGTATAGGAAAGACGGTCGGTATAGCTTAAAAGCTGGGAAAACAAAAGGTTTAAAGTGGCATTATCAAGATAACGCTTGTTTTTGGAATCATAAAGCAGGGTCCACAAAAGATTTTCGATTAAGTTTTGTATAGGCAGAATGTCCGAAACCTTAAAGTGCAGGTATCCGCCGTAGCTGTCGCCCGACTGCAGACAGCCTATTAAAAACTTGCTTAAAGGGGAGCTGTCCACACCTAATAGTGTGAGTGAATTGTCAAAAAACTTGGGCAGAATAATAAAGTTTACGGCTATGTCATTTTCCTTTGCAGGAAATATTTCCTGTGTTGCGTTCTGACTTAAAAACAGCAGCTCACCCTCTTTTAAGGTGATGTCATTTCCATTGATTTTATGCTTTGTTTCGCCCGAACACATATAAACCATTTCAACATAATCGTGGGTGTGCGGACGGAAATGAACAAACCGTGTATGGGTACGGATAGTAAAAAGCTTTCCGCTTTTAAGCAGTCTTTTTGCATTGACCGATTCCTTGCCCTGCTCGTTATATATCTGCCAGTCAACCGATGCTTCACCCTTTAAAATGCGGTTTTCTTCCTCGGTTTTAGGTAAAAGCTTGTCAAGAATTGCTTTGTTAACCATAAATTCACCCACCCTGAACTTAACTGTCCGCTATTGCAAATAATTGAAAATGCTATCAGATACGGCTTAATATGTTTCTTGCAACATGAACACCGCTGGCTGAGGCGTGGGAAAGCGAATGTGTAATTCCGCTGCCGTCACCAATGATGTAAAGCCCCTTATGGCAGGATTCCAAATTCCTGTCAACCGCAACCTCCATATTATAGAACTTGACTTCAACTCCGTAAAGTAAGGTGTCATCGTTGGCGGTACCCGGTGCTACTTTATCGAGTGCATAAATCATTTCAATAATGCCGTCCAATATACGTTTGGGAAGTACCAAGCTTAAGTCACCCGGAGTAGCTTTTAATGTAGGTGTAATAAAGGCTTCCTCAATTCGGTTTGCGGTCGAACGCTGACCTCTTATAAGGTCACCAAAGCGCTGAACGATAACTCCGCCGCCAAGCATATTGCTAAGTCTGGCAATAGATTCACCGTATCCGTTTGAATCCTTAAAGGGCTCGGAAAAATGCTTTGCAACAAGAAGTGCAAAGTTTGTATTTCCCGTTTGTTTGGACTTGTCCTCATAACTGTGACCGTTTACGGTTATAATACCGTTGGTGTTCTCATTTACTACTGCACCCTTAGGATTCATACAGAAGGTACGTACTTTATCACCGTATTTAGGTGTACGGTAGACAATCTTGCTTTCGTAAAGCTCGTCTGTAATATGTGAAAATACCTCGGCGGGCAATTCAACCCTGACGCCTATATCAACACGTGTGGAGCTTGTCGGAATGTTGAGTGTATTGCATACCTGCTCCATCCACTTGCTTCCGATTCGTCCGACAGATACAATACACTTTTCGCAGGCATAAATTTTGTTACTACATTTTATTTCGTAACCATCGTTTGTTTTAGATATGGAATCAACAGGAGAATCGAAAAAGAAATCAATACTGTCTTTTAAATGATTGTATAGATTTTGGAGAACGACATAGTTAATATCGGTTCCTAAATGGCGGACCGATGCATTAAGGAGATGCAGGTCATGCTTTATACATTCGGTTCTGAAGGCTGAGCCTGCCGTAGAATAAAGCTTTGTGCCTTCGCCACCGAAAGACATATTTATATCGTCAACATATTTCATAAGATTTATGGCCTCTTTTTTGCCAATGTACCTATATAATGTTCCGCCAAAGTCATTGGTAATATTATATTTGCCGTCGGAAAATGCTCCTGCACCGCCGAATCCGCTCATAATAGAACAGCTTTTACAGCCTATACAGCTCTTGATTTTATCACCGTCAATAGGGCAATGGCGTTTATCCAGTGCGTGGCCTGCTTCAAAAACGGCAACCTTTATGTCGGGTCTTTGCTGTATCAGCTCGTAAGCGGCAAAGATACCACCCGGACCCGCACCTATAATTATTACATCATATTTCAAAAGAATAACCCCCTGAATTAAAAGTAATCAAATAATACAACAAGAACATTTTAACACATAAGTATTTATATTGCAAATATATGTTTCAGATTTTGTCCTTGTATGCTTGAAAAATAATGAAATAGGTGGTATATTTAATAAAAATATTAAGCTATACTAATTGGGAGGAAAATTAAATGACTGTATACGAGGCTGTGAAGCAGAGAAGAACTGTCAGGAAATTTAAGCAACAAGAAGTGAATAAAGAGGATATTTTAAAGCTTGTAGATGCAGCACGTTTAGCGCCGTATGGTGCTAATTTGCAGCCCTTAAAGTTTTCGGTAATTGTAAGCGAGGAATTAAGGAAAGCAATGTTTCCTTATATTAAATACGCAGGCTATCTGCCTGATTGGAATCCTGCCTTTCAACAGAGCCCACCCGTATTTATAGCAATTCTTAACGATACTGCAATTAAGCCCACGGATAAATCGGAGTGTGACAGCGGTGCGGCTGTTATGAGTATGAGCCTTGTAGCCGAGGAGTTGGGGCTTGGTACCTGCTGGCTTGGAGCAATTGACAGGGTGAAAATTAAGGAAATTTTAAAGCTTCCCGAACAGCTCGACATAACCTACCTTTTAGGTGTAGGCTACCCCGACCAGAAGGGTGTTGCAGTAGAAATGAGTGACAGTATTAAATACTACCACGATGAAAATGAGAATTTGTATGTACCGAAAAGAAGTATGGAAGATGTCATAGTTTGATTATAAAGTCAATGATTGTAATCATAGAGGAGGGTCTCTGTGCCCTCCCGCAATTTAAAATAAGATTTTCTTGGGAGGGCGCAGATCCCCTCCCCTACAAATTTTAATTTATGATATTTTGAATGATACTATAGATGATGTGAATTTTAAAAAATAATCCTTGACAAAAGACCTTTGGATGTATATAATATATGTTGCGATTGTATGAGGTGGGAGTATGATTATTGATTTAAAACGGATATTTGTCAATGAAAATTCTTCTATGCCCATAGATTACTCGTTGGATTTAAGCGACCTTGAATTTTCGGGTTTTCATCCTTTAAAGAAGCCCGTTACTTTAAAGGGAACGGTATCCAACAAGGCAAGCCTTGTAAGGTTTGACGCTGTCGTATCCTATGAGTACGATGCGCCTTGTGACCGCTGCGGCACGGATACAGCAACCAAGTATTCCGTTAAGGTAGAAAAATCGTTGGCTTCGGCTATTGAGGGTGAAGAAAGCGATACAATACTTTTGGTTCCCGATATGAAATTCAACTTGGAAGAATTTCTATATTCGGAGACGATAGTAAGTCTCCCTATGAAGCATCTTTGTAATGAGGATTGCAAGGGAATTTGCTCAAAGTGCGGTAAAAATCTTAATGAGGGAAAATGTGACTGTCCCGAAAGGGAAATTGACCCGAGACTGGCAGTCCTTGCCGATTTACTTAAATAAATTATTATTGTATTAACTTCAAGGAGGTTACGAAAAATGGCAGTACCGAAGAGAAAAACATCTAAAGCAAGACGTGACAAGAGAAGAAATAACCTTTGGAAGCTTTCAGCTCCCACACTCGTTAAGTGTGAGTGCGGCGAATACAAGCGTCCTCATAGACTTTGCCCTGCTTGCGGTAAGTACAACGGCCGTGAGGTTGTAAAGATTGGCGAATAATATATAACCTATATATTAGAGGGAGGGAGTTTTTCCTCCCTTATTTTTTTAATAATGCTAAGGAGGGGAAAGTGTGTCGGTAGTAATAAGCGAGGTAATAAAGGGAAGTCCTGCCTATAAAAAGGGCTTGAGAGAAGGGGACACCCTTTTGAAAATCAATGGTAATGATATAATGGACGTGCTTGATTACCGCTTTTATCAGAATGACAGCTTGGTTTTACTTGAATTTGTAAATGGTAAGGGTAAAATTAAGCAAAAGAAAATCAAAAAGCAGGAAGAAGCCGAACTGGGGCTTATGTTTGAAACCTATTTGATGGATAAAAAGCAGACCTGCCGCAATAAGTGCGTTTTTTGTTTTATTGACCAGTTGCCGAAAGGTCTTCGTGATACCCTTTATTTTAAGGACGATGATTCACGTCTTTCCTTTCTGTTTGGAAATTATATTACACTTACCAATATTTCCGAGCACGAGGTTGAGCGCATTATAAAAATGCATATAAGCCCGATAAATATATCGGTGCATACTACCAATCCCGAGCTTAGAGTTAAAATGATGAATAACAAGAATGCAGGTAAGGCACTCGATATTATGAAGCGCTTTAATGAGGCAGGAATAAAGATTAATTGTCAGCTTGTGCTGTGCCCATCACTTAATGACGGTAAGGAGCTTGAAAGAAGTCTTACAGACCTTTTGGAACTGAGTATGGTTGAATGCATTGCCGCTGTTCCCGTAGGTCTTACAAGATATAGAGAAAACTTAGCGAAGCTTACACCGTATAATAAGCAAACTGCAGGCGAAACGCTGGATATTATAGACCGTTTCGGTGAAATTTCCATGCAAAAATACGGCGAGCGCAGGGTTTTCGGTGCAGACGAATTTTATATTTTAGCCGAAAGGGAATTACCAAAAGCCGAGTATTACGGCGAATTTCATCAGCTTGAAAACGGTGTGGGTCTTGTACCGCTTCTTAAATACGAGGTAGAAAGCGCAATAGAAGGCTGTGATTATAATTCTTCCAAAGAGCGCATAATTTCGATTGCAACGGGTGAGGCGGCATACCCTTATATTACGGAAATTGTTGACAATATCGCAAAAAAGTGGGATAATATTAAATGTAATGTCTATGCAGTTAAGAATAATTTTTTCGGTGGGGAGATAACCGTTGCTGGACTTGTAACCGCTACCGATATTAAGGAGCAGTTAAGCGGAAAAGCGTTAGGTGACGAGCTGCTTATTCCGTCGGTTATGCTGCGTGACGGCGGCGATATGTTTTTAGACAGCATTACTTTAGAGCAATTGTCCCGTGATTTGGGAGTGAAAATCACCCCGGTTAATAATGACGGATATGAATTTTTAGATAAAATACTCGGTGAGGAGTGGTGATATATGGCAAAACCGGTTGTTGCTGTTGTGGGCAGACCTAATGTCGGAAAATCAACCCTTTTTAATAAAATTATAGGTAAAAGACTTTCTATTGTTGACGATACCCCGGGTGTTACACGTGACCGTATTTACGGTGATGCGGAGTGGCTCGGAAGAAAGCTTATGCTTGTTGATACGGGCGGTATTGAGCCTAAAACTGACGATATAATTCTTGCCAGTATGCGAAGTCAGGCACAGCTTGCAATTGATACGGCATCGGTAATAATATTTGTAACCGACCTTAAAAGCGGAGTAACCGCCGCCGATATGGACGTTGCGGCAATGCTTCAAAAAAGCGGAAAGCCGATTGTGCTTTGCGTTAATAAGTGCGAT
>JAZQHX010000355.1:0-3508 GCA_045540835.1 Acutalibacteraceae bacterium
GTGCACCCCAGTTCTCAAAGCGTTAAGCTTATATTATTCAGAGATTACAAAAACCCCGAAAACAGCATGTTTTCGGGGTTTTCTTTATATTTTAAATTCAATGTTAAGTGAAAGCGTAATATTCTAAAATTCACCCCCGATAGCAAAAAAGCTTTCGGGGGTGTGCGTTAGCTGTACATATTATTAGCTGACATATAATCGTAGATTGCCTTTCCGTGCTGTTGCTCTTCCTTTTGAATGTGGTTAAGGGCATCACGCACAGCGGTATCCTTAAATTCAAAAATGCAGGTGTCATAAAGCGAAGAAACGTGCTTTTCGTCGGCTAAAAGGTCGGAGCACAAATAGCAATCTGCCTGCTTATCGGGGGTGTCTCCCATACCGTAATGTGAAGTAAATGTGCTGTTTATACCTTGTGATGAACCTGAATTTGCCTGCGGCAGAGTTCCTTGCTCAATTGAAGATATAGTATTAAGATGCTGTTGCTCCACATTGGAAATAGAAGTAAATAGCTCTTTTAGCTGAGGGTCTAAAGCGGTACTTGCATACTTAGTGTATTTTTCAACGCAAAGCTTTTCCTGACCTTTAAGGTCGGTCAGTAATGTGGTTTCCTTTTGGGTTAATTGCATAATATCAAACCTTTCAAAAAAATTACCTCGGGTTTATTTTTACCCGAGGTATGTCTATTATGCAAGATATTGAGTTAAAGTTATCAGAATTGGCATTGTAATAAGGGATAGAACGGTACTTAATGAAACAAAATTAACCGAAAGGGAAGTGTCCTGCCGGAGGGTGGCCGAGAACATAGTGGTTATTACCGCAACGGGTGCACAGGAGGATATAACCGAGGAAACGAGCATTACACCACGTATCGAGCACAGATACATAACTGCAAGCGCCACAAGTGGTAAGATAACAAGCCTTAGTGACATTGCAAGAATACATTTCGGATTTTTAATTCCGTCTAAAACGTTGCTGCTCGCTAAATGAAAGCCTATAATTATCATCGGCAGCGGTGTGTTAAGAGATGCCATATAAGAAATCGGTTCGGCTATTATTTTCGGTATCGGAACAGAGAAAAGGAAAATTATAAGTCCGATAGCTAAGCCTATAAGCCCGGGGCTTAAAAACAGCTTTTTGGGTGACATATACTTTTTATCACCGCTCATAACAATTATTCCGTAGCTCCAGATCAGAAGCTGGAATATTGCTATATAAGACGTGGCGTAAAAAACACCCTCGTCACCCAAAAGGGCTTGCTGAAGCGGTATTGACATAAATCCGCAATTTGAAAAGACGGTACCGTAACGCAAAACTCTTTCTTTGGATTTGTCCTTATCGTGTATGATTAAATGGGTTAAAATTATAAAGCCTATGTGAGCGAGAATCGCAATCAAAAAGCTTATAAGCAGTTTTTTTAGTGTTGATGGGTCATATTCCCTTATAAAGGATTTGATAATTACGCAGGGAGTAACGGTGTATAGCACCATATCGGTCATACTTTTTACACCGCTTTCGCTTAACACCTTTCCTTTTGCCAGAATTACTCCGATAAGAATTAAAATCAGCAAAATGACAACCTGCGTCAGAACATTAACAAACAAAATATTTCACGCTTTCTGTAAAAAAATCGCATCATTGCGTTCTAAAACCCGCCTTTTGGGCGGGTTTGAATTCATTATATACTCTGGCAGAATTTGAGGAATGCTTTAAGTCCGTTTTCGTCACGCTTGTAAACGCCTGCATGTTCGAGCACCTTTGAGAAAACAAGACCGATTTCTTTTTTAAGAATATCATCAATATTATTCTCATTTATATCGGAATATTTAGCAAAAATTTCATCTGCCCAGTCTGCGTGCTTTGAGAGTGTTTCATCAGCACGAAGGTCAGCGCCTTTCAGCATTGCTTCTCCTAAAAGCGCTATTTCGGTTTTAAGTCGGGCGGGAAGAACAGCCAGACCCATAACCTCAATAAGACCTATGTTTTCTTTTTTGATGTGATGTAGCTCTGCGTGAGGGTGATATACGCCCAACGGATGCTCGTCTGTGGTAATATTGTTGCGGAGTACTAAATCAAGCTCAAATACATCACCGTTTTTGCGTGCAATCGGGGTGATTGTGTTGTGCAGTTCGCCATCGGTTTCGGCAAAAATAAATGCGTCTTCGTCTGTATAACCTCTCCAACTGTCAAGAATCTTGCAGGCAAGGGCTATAAGTCTTTCGGGGTCAGTTGAACGTGTACGGATAACCGACATTGGCCATTTGATAATACCGGCTTCAATATCCTCAAAGCCATTAAAGCAAAGCGTATGTTCAATAGGAGCCTTTGCCATAGCAAAGGTGTAATTGCCGCCCTGGAAATGGTCGTGAGACAATATCGAACCGCCAACAATCGGCAGGTCTGCATTAGAGCCTACAAAATAGTGGGGGAAAAGCTTTACAAAATCCAAAAGCTTACGGAAGGTATCGTGATTGATAGCCATAGGGGAGTGCTCAGCATTAAATACAATGCAATGCACGTTGTAGTAAACATAAGGGGAGTACTGGAAGCACCAGTCACTTCCGTTTATTGTAACGGGAATTACTCTGTGGTTCTGACGCGCAGGGAAGTTGATTCTGCCTGCATACCCCTCACACTCTTTACAAAGCATACATTTAGGATAGCTTGACTGCGGTGCGGATTTTGCCGCCGCTATAGCTTTGGGGTCTTTTTCCGGTTTTGAAAGATTGATTGTAATATCAAGGTCGCCGTATTCTGTGGAAGTAACCCATTTGACGTCCTTTTCAATGCGGTAACGGCGTATGTAATCGCTGTCACAGCTCAATTTATAAAAGTAGTCGGTCGCATCCTTAGGTGAATCCTTATAAAGCGAAGCAAACTTTTCGGTCACAATACTTGGTGGGGGAACAAGTGCCGCCATAAGCTTTGTATCAAACAGGTCTTTGTGGGTAATACTATCCTCAATCAGACCCTTATCTATTGCGTAGCAAAGTAATTCATTTAATGTTTCTTCAAGATTTACATTGTTGTAGTTTTCCTCGCAACAGAAGCTGTCAATATTAAGAATTTCAAGAATTCTGTTTGTAACGTAAACCTCATCACGCTTATTTACAAGTCCTTTTTCAATTCCGTAGCAAACAAGTTTTCTGATACTTACATCTATCATATAATCGTCTCCAGTAAAATAGTATAAATGAATTATACTATATATACAAAGTCTATGTCAATTCAAAAAGTTGAAAAAATTGGTACTCAAATGAAAAAAATTGAATTTTTTTCAAAAAAACACTTGACATCACGAAAAAATAGGATATAATAGATTGTGCTGTGAAAAACAGCGCAACTGAATATTGGGGAATTGTGTAACGGTAGCACGACAGACTCTGACTCTGTTTGTTGGGGTTCGAATCCCTATTCCCCAGCCAGAAAAAACGACTTGTTTTAACAAGTCGTTTTTTCAATGAAATTCGCCTTTCGGCGAGTGAAATATTGCTTAGCAAATGTTTAAGAG
>JAZQHX010000356.1:0-12568 GCA_045540835.1 Acutalibacteraceae bacterium
ATTACCGCACTTTGCGCCGTGCCATTGGTCGCCTATATAAAAGCGCTCGTTTATACGTGTTTGCTCAAAAAGACCACGGTTTCCCATAGCCGACTTAAAGGAGGTACCTTCGCTGTATTGATTAAAAATAACGGTAGGATCTATTTTCATTGCCATAGTTTATTCCTTTCATTGTGTTTCGGACCCGAACCTTGAGTTCGGGTCCTTATAAAAGATACTGATTTATACAACAGTAACGGTAACCACTCTTGAATTAAAGCTTGAACCGTTGTTCTGCATAATTTTAACAAAGTAATAGTATTTGCCTGGGGTTAAAGTATCAGGTAAAGTGAACTGTGAATCGTTAGCCAAAGGTATCTTTACAGGGTAGCTTCCGTTTTCATTTTCACAGGAATACCACTGGTAGTAAAGATCTACATCACTTTCTGCAGAAACTGTAAGGATTGCATCAATAGTGCCGTCAGTTATCGTTATATCCTGAGGCTGTGATGTAATCTTAAGCTCCGAGGAAACCCAAGCCCAGATAGCATCTTTACTGCTTTTGTTTACGAATACATCGTAGTAAATACGGTAGTCGAATTTGTAAGCGTCAGCATCAAGGTTCTGTTCGGGGGTGAAAATACGCATATTTTCGGTCTTTTTAACAAGGTGAGCTGCACGCTTGGGTAAAACCATCATTTGGATTTCACGTGCAGTGTCTTTAGGGGTAAATCCACCAATACCGTTTGCGTTGAAATTGTAGTCGGTCTTCATTCTCTCACTTACTACGGGAATCAAGGCAACTCCGTTCAAGGTTCTCACAGTAAGATTGATGTCACCCTGCTTGAAATCGGCAATATTTACAGACTTTGCAATATCGTCGCTGCTTATAAGCTTAGAATAGGTAAAGCTGTTTATAAAGGCTACTAATTCCTCGTCAAAGCCTACAACAGTACGAACCTGGTAGATAAGGGTAGTAAGAGCTTCCATAGCAGAATGGATATCACCCTCGTATGCGTTACCGTGCTGTAAAGCAATGTTGCCGAGCTTTGAAAGTACATAGGCATCACACTCGGGCACAACCTTGGTGCGTACATATTCACCTAAAATTTTACCTGCAAGATTTGCAACACCTGTTTCGGTCATATCTTCACGGTCAATCTGCAAAGAACGTGCACGGTCCATGGTCATTGTGTAGGAGGTGTTAGCTACGGTAATAGCGCCTCTTTCAAAGCCGTTGTCACGGTCGTAATCGGCAAGTCCCTGAAAATCAATATCGGGGATAATTACGGTTTTTGCACCTACGAATTTTGTAGAGAGTGCGTTGTCGGCGAAAAAGCCGGTGGCACTTTTTTGAGTAAACATACGGTCTAACTCGTTAGAATATTTGGTTGCGTTTTCAATAGAATTTATAGACATTTTTATATTTTCCTTTCAAAAATTATTTCCAAAGTCCTTTTAAGAACTCTTCTGCTTCGGGGTTTTCGCTCCCGTGTCGGCTAATCTGGGAGCCCAAGCTTTGATTGTTGGTTTCCTTTGCCTTTAAAGCCGCCGCATTTTCTGCTCTTTGGCGATTAAGCAGATAACGCAGATACTCGTCAAGCAAAAGGGTACCCTTTTCGTTTGCATTAAGCAGAACCTCTGTCGGAAGCTCCTGCTCGGTATTAAATTGGGGGAAAAGACTTTTAAGCTCTGCAAAGCCGTTTGAGTATTCGGAGTTTGCAGCTTCAAGCTGTGTTATGTGCTCAGCTAAAGCAGTATCTCCGCCGCATTTTTCGGTAAGATAATTCTTTCTCTGCTCCAAACGTGCGGCTTTAAGCGCTGCAATAAACTGAGGAACACTCTGGTTTTCCTGCCTTGCAAGCCGTTTAAGCTCCCCGTAATCTTCGGATATGGCATCATATTTCATACCCTTTTGAGCGAGTTTTGAAGCGGTTTCAATATCCAACTCCTTTAACTCCTTGTTAAACTTTACGGGAATAGTAATTTCTGCTTTTTCCTGCGGTGTGGTACCCGTATTTTCATTTTTTTCTTCAGTATTGGTAGATACATCGGTTTTAATTTCTGACATAAATCATATTCCTTTCTTTACGGCTGTTCACTGCCGTCGTATTCGAGGAAGTTTTTAAATTCCTCTTGAAGCTTTTGGATTTCTGCCCTGCGCTTTTTTTCGTATTTAGATGATGTAAAGATGTTTTTACTACCTATCAAAATTCCGATTATAAAGCTTAAAGTACAGGTGAGAAGAATCATAATAATCATCAAACATCCCAACCTTTAATTAAATCTGAGGCGGTTATACCGCTGTTGTGTTTTTCGGTTTCCCGCTCCTTTTCGGGGCGAAACAGCTTAACGTCGGCAAAGGCGTACCGCAATGCATCGCAAAGATGATTGTCGGTGTCCTTAGGCAGTCGCATACCGTTTTCGTTGCATTTATCCGAATAAACGTAGCTTGACAGCTCACGTATCATATTTATACAGTTCGGATTAACTGTGATTCGGTATTCGTTTATGGCTGCAATGCCGTTTAATATACTGTCTCTGCCCTTTAGGGAGGGGGTAATTCTGCCTATCCCTAAGCGTTTGAGGTCATCGTTGGATTTCGGCTCTGCACAGTCGGCTCGTATACGCTCTTTAGAAAATCCCAAAGCTTTAATTTTGTCTGCAATATCGCAGTTAAGCATTCGCTTTTGGTAAAATTCACAGTAGATGTAAATTTCCTTATCTATGGGATTTGCCATAAAGGCTATAAATGCCGTGGGGTCATTAGTGTAGCCGTAATCCAGCCCGAAAAAGCTTTTCCATTTGTACTGTTCGTTTTTTTCGATTTGTTTTTCTCCAACCTGCCAGTTTTCAAAAACAAGACCCTCGGATATTCCCCAGTTGCCAAGACCTGCCACCTCGTATTTTCGGCGGTTGGTCTTTTTCATACGCTCGAAAACAAGTCGGTCGGTTTCGTCAAGAAATTCGTTTATAAGATAATTGGTTGAAAAAACCTCGGCGTTTTCGGGTACGTTGTCAAAAAAGCGTTTTTTGAGCCAATGACCCTCGCTCCAGGGATTAAAGGTGATTGTGGTTTGCTTGTAAAGCGGCGGCGGCAGACTGCCCCTCGGGACAGAAAGGTCCAATTTATCAAAGTCACTCTCGGCGGCTATTTCAAAAGCCTCCTCTATCCATACAAGGTTAAGGTATCCGTTTGAAACGGTAGTAGAGGCAATTTTCAGTACATCGTCGAAGCCACGGAAAATGATTTTTTGCCCCGTGGGCTTATAAACCATTTCCAAAGGTGATACCGTGTTGTGCCACAGATGCGAAACCGCAAGTCTTTCCTGCGCCCATTTTAGCTGGGCAAAGGTTGAGTCTCTGTGGGTGTTCATAATCTGGCGCACAACCAAAAGGTTGCTTTTGGGCTCTTTCATAAGTCTGAAAATAAAATTAAGCGCTGTTGTGGTTGATTTTTTGGAAGCCTTTCCGCCCTTTAAAACTCTGTACCGCTTTTTGCAGTTCCAGAATTTTTCATAGCCCTTTCCCACTATTTCCGACATCTTAATCTCGGATGTCGTCAATAATCATCACCGCCTTGGCCGTGGTATGGCTTTCTTCATTTTTTTCGCTTACAATGGAACGCAGCTCCTTTATAGCCGACAAATCACCCGAAGCCGCTTTTTTGTAAAGCGCTATCATAACTGCAGTTTTTCTTGTGGGATTTTTAATTTCGTACCCTTCACCCTTAAGCTGGTCTACCTCCTGCTCGGAAAGCCTTTCGTTAAGCAAGGACTTGAGTGTTTTATAAAGCAGCTTGTCGTTTTCCTTCATTGTAAACTCCTTTCGCCGGGGACTTCGGGATTTAAACGAAACTACCGGTCTGCTTCGTTGAATTCCGTCACTTGAGAATTTTTTATTTTGCCCCTCGGCAGGACTTATAATAAACCAAAACAAAACCGACATTCACCGACATCTTTTAAAAAAATCCTCAAAACGGACAAAGATGTCGGTTTTCAGGGCTTTTAGGCAGAAAAAACAGCATTTTACGACAAAAAACACCCATCATTCCAAACGGAATAACGGGTGTTAATCTCTGTTATTTATTACCTAAAGTATTTAATTAAGTCATTTTTCTCGGCTGTAACCGTACCTTGAACCATACCGTTTCTGCCGCCGCCTTTAACATTAAATGCGGATTTGAAATCTTTAAACCAATTGTCTAATTTTTCGCTATGGGAGCATATACAGAAGCAAAATCCGTTTTCGGTTTCGGAAAACACGGCACGCAAACCGCCACATTTTTTATATAAAAGGTCGGCTATGTGCTGCAAATCCTTGATTTCTAAATCTTCGTAAAACTCGGCGGTTATTTCGCTTTGTGCTTCAAAATTTTCCACCTTTTCGAGAACAGCCTTACGTTTAATATCGGTTATTCTGGCTTTAAGCTCTGAAATCTGTGTAAGAAGTCTTTCGACAGCTAAAGCGGATTCCTCCGGCTTTACGCAAAGGGCGGAGGATATAGCCGATATGTTATGGTGTTTGGTTTTGTAGTCATCGAGTGCACGGCTACCGCACTTTATTTCGAGCCTTACTCCTCCTCTGAGTTTCTCACGGCTTACTACCTTTATAAGTCCAATCTGTCCCGCAACTTTTACGTGGGGAGCACAGCAGGCACACATATCCGTGTTTTCAATTTCTACTATGCGTATATCGCCCTCTAACTCTTTTTTGGAGCGATAATTAAGGTTTTTTAATGTGTCTTTATCGGGATAGTATGTAAAAAACTCTACATTATCAAAAATCTTTTGATTTGCTCTTTTTTCGATTTCAGCGATTTGCTCATCGTCGAGAGGTTTGTCAAAATCCAAAGTTACAATATCGTCACTTAAATGAAAACCGACATTTTCGCAACCGTAAAGGCTGTGGGCTATTCCCGACATTATATGCTCGCCCGAATGCTGTTGCATAAAGTCAAATCGGCGGGTGAAATCGAGAAGTCCCGTCACCGTATCGTAAGGTACTGGCGAATCGGTAATATGATATATTTTTTCGTTCTTAATCTGAACGTCTAAAACCTTTGCATTGTCAATATAACCTTTATCTGCCGTTTGTCCGCCTGCTTCGGGGAAAAAGGCGGTGCGGTCGAGAAGTACCGACCATTTATCCCCAAACGGCTCACATTCTAAAACGGTGGCTGTAAATTCCTTTATAAATGAATCCTTATCGTATAGCTTTTCTGTCAACTTAATTTCTCCTGTACTATGTGGGCCGCCTTGTAAATATCACCGCCGCCCATTGTAATTACAATATCGTTTTCCTTTGCTGTTTCTATTATCTTATCAGCAATGTTAGGAAAGCCGTCTACAACAACTGCGTCCTTTAGCTTTTCGGCTATCATTTCCGAAGAAATTCCGTAGGTGTTTATTTCACGTGAACCCATAATAGGGGTTAGAATTACCTTGTCCGCAAGGGATAACGCTTCTATAAATTCATCCTTTAAAAGGGCGGTGCGTGAAAAGGTAAAGGGCTGGAATACTGCTATGACATTATTGTAGCTTAATTCCTTTGCGGCAGATAATGTAGCTTTAATTTCGGTAGGATGGTGGGCGTAATCGTCGGCTAAGGTAAAGCCGTTATATTCGCCTAAGAATTCAAAGCGTCTGCCCGCACCCGTAAAGGTTTCGAGTGCATTTGATATATCGTCGGGCTTTACACCCTCTTTATAGGCAGAAACAAAGCCTGCAAGTCCGTTGAGTATATTGTGCCTACCCGGAATATGCATATTAAGTCTTGTCAGCTTTTTGCCTTTATGCATTACATCAAATTGGAAGCCGTATTTTCCGCTCTCAATATTTTCGGCATAAAAGTCATTTTTATCGCTTAAACCAAAGGTGGTAATCTCAGCATTAGTATCCTTTGCGGCTTTAATGCATAATTCGTCGTCACCGTTTATATAGCAATTACTTGACATTTTGAGAAATTTGTGGAATGATAAAACAAGATTATCCATTGTTTTAAAATAATCAAGGTGGTCATTGTCAATATTAAGAAGCACGGCAATGTCGGGGGAGAGTTGTAAAAAGGTGTCCACAAACTCGCAGGATTCGCAGACCATAGTTTCACTTTTGCCTGCAATGCCGTTGGAATTTATAAGCGGCAGCTTTCCGCCAATAACAGCGGTGGGGTCGAGCTTGTTTAAAAGGAGAATATGTGTTATCATAGAGGTAACGGTAGTCTTTCCGTGGGTACCGCATACGCCTATAACGTTATTGAATTTTCGTGTAATAGCGCCTAATGCGTGGCTTCTTTCCATTGTGGGTATTCCCTTTTCAGCGGCGGCAACCAGCTCGGGATTGTCCTTGGAAATGGCGGCAGAATAGATAATAAGCTCTGCTCCTTCAACATTTTCGGGGTGATGCCCTATAAACACCTTTATTCCAAGCGCTTTTATACGCTTTAAGGGGTCACTTTCGTTATTGTCGGAGCCGGTGAGAATATAACCCTTAGAGTGCAGGATTTCGGCTATCGGGCACATACCGCTGCCACCGATTCCTATCATATGGATACGTTTTACCTGCTCGATTATTTTATCTTCATTACGGAGTTCTTTCATAGTATAACCTCCAATTAAATTTAGTTATTATATACATTATATTGCAAATGCTCCCAAAAATAAACACTTTTTTGAAGGAAAAGGAAAAAATATGATTAAAATTCCAAAAAATCAGGAATATGTTTTAAATACTCTCTCTAAAAACGGGTATGAGGCTTACATTGTAGGCGGCTGTGTAAGGGACTCACTTTTGGGTAAAACACCCGACGATTATGACGTTACAACCAATGCTACACCCGATGTAATACAGTCGTTATTCCCAAAAACCGTACCTACGGGAATAGCCCACGGAACAGTTACGGTAATAGTTGAAAAAGAACCCATAGAGGTTACAACCTTTCGTAGCGAGAGCGGATATTCCGATTCCCGTCACCCTGATGTCACCAAATTTGAAACCGATATAAAATACGATTTATCACGCAGGGATTTTACAGTAAATGCAATGGCTTATAATAATAAAAAGGGCCTTGTGGACCTATACGGCGGAAGAAAAGACCTTGAAAATAAAATTTTAAGAGCGGTGGGCGAGCCTGAAAAAAGATTCGGTGAAGATGCTTTGCGTATTTTAAGGCTTTTCAGGTTTGCGGCAAAGCTGGGATTTTCGGTAGAAGACAACACCCGGAAAGCTGCAATAAAACTAAAGGACGGACTTAAAAAAATCAGCAGAGAGCGGATTTTTACCGAGCTTTATAAAACGGTAAGTGCGGAAAAACCGTCGGCTTTATTGCCGCTTTTAAGAGCGGGCGGTCTTGAATTTTTAGGCGTAAAAAACCAGGTAGATTTTGAAAAAATAAAAAGCTGTCAAACAAATCCCGACCTTGCATTTTTTGCCTTTGGATATACTGCTACCGATAATATAAAAGAATTTTTATCTGAGCTTAAAGTCTCAAACAAACTCAAAAATTATTGCCTTACTTTAGAAAGGCTTTCTTCTTTACCAATTCCAAAAAGTCGGGCAGACATAAAAGAAATGCTAAATATTTCTTCACCCGATATTTTCTCTGATTATTCTGTTTTTGTCCGTCAGGGTAATCTTGCAGATGAGGCAAAAGATATAATAATAAAAAACGAGCCGTACCGTATAAGCGACCTTAAAATAAATGGTGAACAGCTCAAAAAAATCGGTATTAAGGGAATAAAAATAGGGGAAAGTCTCGAACTTATGCGAAAATATGTTATAATAAATCCCGAAAAAAATAACGAAAAGGATTTGACCGATTATTTATTAAGTGGTATACTGTTAAAGGAAGGTTGTGGTAAATATGTTTGACGCATTAAAGGTAAAAAACGAATGTGTTGACTGGATAAAAGAATTTTTCAGAGTAAACGGTAATGACTGTAATGCGGTTATAGGCATTTCGGGAGGTAAGGATAGCTCGGTTGCGGCGGCTTTGTGTGTTGAAGCACTCGGCAAAGACAGAGTAATAGGTATTTTGATGCCCTGCGGTGAGCAAGGTGATATTGACTGTGCGTATCGTCTTTGTGAACATTTAGGAATAAAGCATTATGTTATAAATGTCAAGGACGCCATAGATGGTCTTAAAAACAGCATTCCCCAAGATATTCCGCTTAGTAATCAAAGCGTTGTGAATCTTCCGCCGAGAATTCGTATGAGCACCCTTTATGCGGTATCCCAAAGCCTTAACGGACGTGTGGTTAATACCTGTAATCTTTCAGAGGATTGGGTCGGTTATTCCACCCGTTACGGTGACGCTGCAGGAGATTTCAGCCCGTTGAGTCTGCTTACCGTTACAGAAGTAAAAGCGATAGGCAAGCTTTTGGGACTGCCTGCCGATTTGGTTGATAAAGTCCCGATAGACGGTCTTTGCGGCAAAACAGACGAGGAAAACTTAGGCTTTACCTACGCTGAACTTGATGTTTATATCCGTGAGGGTAAAATCGAAGATGCCGAAAAGAAGGAAAGAATTGATACTCTGCATAAGCGTAATCTTTTTAAACTGCAGCTTATGCCCGTGTTTGACCCGAAAATAGAAAAGGCTATATAGACTTGACAAAAGGTATTAAAGTATTGTAAAATACAGAAAATATTAAAAAAACAGAGGTCATTAAAATGAATAAAAAGAAAATGATAATTATCGGCTCTATTGCGGCCGCAGTTGTAGCTGCTGTTGTAGTTACAGTAGTTTTGTTTACTACGGTTTTTGGTGGTAATAATCCTGACAAGGATTCATCGTCGCAAACGAACGCTACCAGTGGAAAAATCAATGTAAATGTAGGCTCTGTGGAAGCAGAAGAGGGAAGTATTGTTAAGGTTCCCGTTACTGTTTCAAACAATCCCGGCTTTACAGCACACCTTGTGAATGTTACGTTTGACGGCAAGGTTATTGAGTATATGGGTTATGAAAAGGGCGACGTAATAAGCGATTATGAATTTGTTCCGGGTGATAATTCCGTAAGCATTCTTCATTCCGAGGCAGAGCTTAAGGATACCACCAATAACGGCTTAATGTACAACCTTAAATTCAGGGTTGTGGGCAAATCGGGCGATAAATCCGATGTTAAAATAAATGTTCCTTCCGATGGTGGATTTATAAACCTTGACGAAAAAGATCTTGAACCCATAATTACAAACGGTGCTGTTACCGTAAAATAATGAATTAAAAAGATTACACCGTGTACTCGTTTTTTTGAGTACACGGTGTGTTTTATATTTTGTCAATTAAATGCTCAATCAGTATTTTAAGCCCTAAGCCTATTAGTATTATTCCGCCTGCAAGCTCGGCCTTGGATTTATATTTTGCGCCGAAAAGATTTCCTAATTTTACCCCGATAGCCGAAAGGGTAAAGGTTATAATTCCGATAAAAAGTACCGCTATGTAAATATTAAGATTCTTTTCTGCTGTGAAGGCGATTCCTGCGGCGAAGGCGTCAATACTTGTCGCTATCGCCATTATAAGCATAGTCTTGCAGCCAAAGCAGGCATCAGCCTCGTTTTCTTCCTTTGAAAAAGATTCTTTTATCATATTTGCACCAATTGCACCTAAAAGTATAAAGGCAATCCAATGGTCAACAGGCTGAATGAATTTTTCTGCCGAAACACCTAAAATATAACCGAGTGTTGGCATAAGCGCCTGAAAACCGCCGAACCAAAGACCTACCGTTACCATGTGTTTAAGTTTTACCTTTTCGGTAGCAAGACCCTTGCACATTGCAACGGCAAATGCGTCCATTGAAAGGGCAATAGCCGAAACCAATTCAAAAATTCCCAAAAAAATTACCTTCCTTTTGAAAATATAAAGATATTTTACTCCAAATAAAGTGTTCAGTCAAGAAAATTCACAACATTTAAAGAAAACAGTTGCAAAAAGCCTCTTTGCGGTGATATAATGAAAAAAACATTTGTTTGTCGGAGGAATGGTATAATGTCAAAACCGCCGCTTAGCGAAAAACAACAAAGTGTATATAATTTTTTGGTAAAACAGTTGTCTGAGGGTTTTCCGCCAACCGTCAGGGAAATTTGTGCCGCAACGGGAATTAAATCTACTTCTACTGTACATTCAATTCTCTCGGCTTTGGAGGACGGCGGATATATAATAAAGGACCCTAAAAATTCACGTGCCATAAAACTTGATATTTCGGCACCCTCTGCAATGGTTCCGCTTGTAGGACGCATTACCGCAGGAAAACCGATTCTGGCTATTGAGGAAATAGAGGATTATATTCCTTATCCCGCTAAGGATTCGGACGGTCTTTTTGCACTTAAGGTAGTGGGACTTTCAATGAAGGACGCAGGTATTCTTGACGGGGATATTATAGTTGCAAATAAAAATGTTCCCTGCCGCAATGGGGATATTGTAGTGGGTATGGACGGGGATTCCGCCACGGTTAAAAGACTTTTAATAAAGAACGGTCAGATTATATTTATGCCCGAAAACCCCGATTTTTCACCAATTTATCCCGAAGACCCGATGGTTCTCGGCAAGGTCATAGGAAGTTATAGGAAATATTAAACGTGATAAATCACGTTAATAAAAATATAGGGACAGTGTTATTCTCGCCGCTTATGCGGCAACCGAATAACATACTGTAATAATCTCCACTGCCGTCTTGGAGATTTTAACCCGATTTATGCTGATGTGTAACGGCAGAATGGAGATTAGTATGACAAAGTATGTTGAAATTTTTACTGACGGCGCCTGTTCGGGCAACCCGGGACCCGGCGGCTGGGGTGTAGTGCTGCGCTACGGCAATAAAGAAAAAGAGCTTTCGGGTGGAGAAAGGGATACCACCAATAACCGTATGGAGCTTACCGCCGCTATTATGGGACTTTCGGCACTTAAAGAGCGCTGTAAGGTGCGCCTTGTTACCGATTCTAAATATGTGGCTGACGGTATTACTAAGGGCTGGGCGGTTTCCTGGCAGAAAAACGGTTGGCGAAAGGCGGATAAAAAGCCTGCATTAAACCCCGATTTGTGGCAAAAGCTGTTGGAACTGATAGAAATTCACGATGTTACAATAGATTGGGTAAAGGGACACGCAGGACACCCTGAAAATGAGCGATGCGACCGCTTAGCAGTTGAATATTATAAAGGATTACAGAACTAATGACAAGGAAAGAAAATATAAATTTTATAATACAGAGTGCGTTGATTGCGGCGCTTTATGCAGGGCTTACCTATCTTAGCGGTATATTTGGCTTGGCTTACGGGCCTGTACAGTTCCGTGTTTCAGAGGTGCTAACCGTTTTGCCGGCAATTACTCCTACAGCAATCCCGGGGCTTACTGTTGGCTGTTTTATTGCAAATATCGGATCGTTTAATGTGGTGGATATGATTTTCGGCACATTTGCTACCTTTATTGCGGCATTGCTTACGTATTGCCTGCGGGACATTAAAGTTAAAAAAATCCCCGTTTTATCATTGCTGGCTCCCGTTATTGTAAATGCTGTAATAATAGGCTTTGAAATTGCGGTACTCTATTTACCGGAGGGGTATAGCTTGTGGGGTTTCCTGATTTCCGCTTTCCAGGTAGGATTTGGTGAGCTGGTAGTTTGTTTCGGACTTGGAATACCATTTTACCTGACCGTAGGCAAGTACCGTATTTTTGATATGAAGTTTACTAAACGATAATACTTGTAAATCAAATAATTATGTGGTATAATTATTTGATTTAAAAAAATTAAGGTGATATATATGAGTGAAAATAATACCGAAATTCAAAATAAAAAAAGGGTGCTGAGCTGTATCCAACCCAGCGGAATGCTGACTCTGGGCAACTATCTGGGCGCTCTTAAAAACTGGGTAAGTATGCAGGAGGAATTTGACTGTACCTTTGCTGTCGCAGACCTGCACGCAATTACCGTCCGTCAGGAGCCTGCGAAGCTGAGAAGTCAGATTTATTCTACCTATGCGCTTTTGTTAGCGCTTGGAATTGACCCCGAAAAGCATACATTATTTATTCAGTCTCACGTGGCAGAGCATACGGCTCTTTCATGGCTTTTGTCCTGCAATACGCAGTTTGGTGAGATGTCAAGAATGACACAGTTTAAGGATAAATCACAAAAGCACCCTGAGAATGTCAATGTAGGACTTTTCTCTTACCCCGTGCTTATGGCGGCTGATATTTTGCTTTATAAGCCCGATTTAGTGCCGGTAGGTCACGACCAGAAGCAGCATCTTGAGATTGCACGTGATATTGCAATACGTTTTAATAATAAGTACGGTGATGTATTTACAATTCCCGAACCGTATATTCCTAAAATCGGTGCGAGGGTAATGTCGCTTCAGGATCCGTCCAAAAAAATGTCCAAGTCGGACGATAATCCTAACGCATGGGTAGCAATTCTTGATGATAAGGATACCGTAATCCGCAAGTTTAAGCGTGCAGTTACCGATTCGGACGCTTGTGTTAAAATGTCGGAGGATAAGCCGGGAATCTCTAACCTTATTACAATTTATTCGGCTGTTACGGGTAAAACGGCAGACGAGGTTGAAAAGGAATTCAGCAAGTCGGATCGTAGCCATGTCGTTC
>JAZQHX010000357.1:0-6660 GCA_045540835.1 Acutalibacteraceae bacterium
CCTAAGAACATTGAGCCCGTATCACCCATAAATACCTTAGCAGGGTGAGCATTCCAGCAAATAAAGCCTATGCAAGCGCCTGCAAGAACTGCAGACAAAACATTCATTGAAACATTACTGAGAAAAGCAGATGCCAACATAAAAGCGCAGGCTACAACCAAGGTTACAGCCGAAGCCAAGCCGTCAACACCGTCAGTAAGATTAACGGCATTTGTAAAACCGTAAATAAACATAACCGCAATTGGCCAGAAAATAAGTCCTATACCCTGAGTAATATCAACATCACCTATAAACGGTATGTAGGTACTGCGCATTCCGCCTAAATAAAGGGATACTAAGTAAGCGGCGGCAATCAGTAATTGCAGTACGGTTTTCTGACGTGCAGTAAGACCTAAATTTCTTTTCTTAACAACCTTAATATAATCGTCCATAAAGCCCATTAAAGCCATAAGCAAGGCCATAATAACGCCCGAAATCAAATTATTAAAGCGGTACATATCTCCAAGCTCTTCCTTGAAAAGTCCGCCCGAAAAAGCCGAATAGGTATAAGCAGTTACAAGTCCCAAAAGCACGCCTATTATTATCATAATACCGCCCATTGTGGGTGTTCCCTGCTTTTCCTTATGCCAATTAGGGCCTATATCAAGTATAGTTTGCCCGAATTTAAGTTTTCTTAAATAAGGAATTACAAAATATCCCGTACCGGCAGTAGCGGCAAAAGCTACTAAAGCCGCAATTACAGAAGTAAGTTGATTCATTTTTATCACCTTAAATTTTAGTTTAGTCCTTTAAGGGCTTCGGCTACTACTTCCCTTTCGTCAAGATGAATAGTACCGCTTGCAAGAATTTGATATGTCTCGTGACCCTTACCGGCTAATACTATTATATCATTTTCTCTCGCAGTTTCAACTGCATATTTTATAGCCTCTACTCTGTTTTCTATTACCTTTATAGGAGTGGTCATTCCGTCCATACCTACAAGTATATCCTTTATTATCTCTCCTGGCACTTCACTTCTCGGGTTATCGCTTGTAACAATGCAAAAATCTGCATATCTTGCCGCAATACTTCCCATTATGGGGCGCTTGGTTTTGTCTCTGTCGCCGCCACAGCCGAATACTACCGTAAGACGGTTCTTTTCACATTCACGGAAGGTATTAAGAATATTTTTAAGTCCGTCGGGAGTATGTGCATAGTCTATTATTACGGTAAAATTCTTACCCGTAGGCACAACCTCTGCTCTGCCCTTAACGCCCACAAGCTCACGCAAAGCCATAGCACATTCAGCAAGCGGGAATCCTAATTCTACTGCGCAGGAAAGTGCACAAAGCGAATTATAAGCCGTAAACTTACCACCTGTATTAACCTTTACGTGATTTATGCAATTATCGCCTACAAACTCGTAATCTACAGATGCAGGTCTATAATATATAGCCTTTGCGCTGTAGGTGGAAAAATTACCCGTAGAATAGGTAACTATTTTACAGTCTAACCCTTCCATAAGCCTTTGGGCATATTCGTCGTCGCTGTTTATAATTGCTGTTTTACACATTTTAAAAAGCTTTTTCTTAGCTTCAAGATAATTATCCATCGTAATGTGATAATCAAGATGATCCTGAGTAAGATTAGTAAACATTGCAACCTCAAAGTCAAGGTTATAAACTCTGCATTGGTCGAGTGCGTGAGAAGAAACCTCCATTATTACATAGGTGCAATCCTTTGCTTTCATAAGAGCAAACAATGAATTAAGGTCATAAGCATTAGGAGTTGTATTTTCGGTGGCTAAAATTTCGTCACCAATCATATTCTGAATGGTTCCTATAAGTCCTACCTTATAGCCTTGTGCTTCAAGTATTTTTTTAAGCATATAGGTAACCGATGTTTTACCGTTTGTACCCGTAACACCGATAAGCTTTAAATCCTTTGCAGGGTTACCAAACCAGTTAGCGCACATAGTAGAATATGCCGCATGGGTATCGGAAACTACCACCTGATTTGAAAGACCTAAATCACGCTCGGCAATTATTACAGCCGCACCCTTTTCCAAAGCGCTTTTTGCATAATCGTGACCGTCAGACTTTGCGCCGGATATGCACACAAAGGCATAGCCTTCCTTTACTACACGTGAATCACAAGTAACACCCGTAATAACGGTTTGACCTATTGTTTTCTCACATTCAATTAAATTTATAAGCTTCATTTTTTCTCCTTTTTAAGTGGCAAGCCTTATTCTTCGCCACCTGAAAGACCGTCTGCACCGCTTTCATCTCTGAAATAAACGGTTACAATTGTGCCTGCGTTAACCTGCGTCCCCGAATCAATACTCTGCTTATAGGATTTAAGTCCCGAAGCAGTTGTAAGACCCGAAAACTCAATATTTATACCTGCAGATGCCGCAAGAGTGTTAGCCTCTGTTGCGGTAAGACCCACAAGATTTGGTACTGTTGCCGATTTGTTCTCGTCATTGCCTGTGTAGAGAATTACCACACCGCCCGAAAGCACCTGATTTCCTGCTTCAGGCAGTTGACGGATAACCTGCTCTCCGTCACCCACAACCTGATATTTAAGCTTTGCGGAATTCAGCTTTGTTTTAGCGGCTGATACTACACTTCCCGTAACCTCAGGTACAGTAACAGTTAAGTTTTTAAGCTCCTCAGCAGTATAGCTCGGCTCATATCCGAGGTAGGGCAGAATATCGCTCATAATCTGTCCGTTTACGGGGGCTGAGGTCATACTTCCATAATACTTATCACCCTTTGGCTCGTCGAGCATTACAAGCACCGCAATTTCCGGGTCGTCAATCGGAGCTACCGATACGCAGGAGCCTATATATAAATACGTGTCTCCCGTAGACTGAATTTTCGCAACCTTTTGCGATGTACCCGTTTTTGCGCCTACTCTGTAGCCTGAAGCCAAAGCATTTTTAGCGCCGTTTTCTGCAACATACTCCATTAGCTGTCGCATAGTAGAAGATGTCGTTTCGGAAATAACCTGACGTTTATAGCCCGTATCTGTGGTACTTACCACCTTACCGTCGGCATCGAGCATTTTTTCAACCAAGTGCGGTTTTACAAGATAACCACCGTTTACGCAGGTGGAAACCGCTGTAATCATCTGGATAGGTGTAACATTAAAGGTCTGACCGAAAGAGGAAGAGGACAATTCAACGGGACCCATATTTTCCTCTTTATGATAGGTAGACATTGCTTCACCCGGCAAATCAATTCCCGTTTTTTCGCTGAATCCAAAGGCTTTAAAATACTTGGAAAAGCCCGAAATTCCAACAAGCTGACCTATTGTTATAAATGCAGGGTTGCAGGAATTAGAAACTGCCTGAGCCAAGGTCTGTGTACCGTGTCCCTGCCTTTTGTGACAGTGGTAACCCTGACCTGCAACCGTTGCATGACCGTTGCAATAAAAGGTGCTGTTGCCGTTTATAAGGTTTTCTTCCAGCGCTATTGCGGCGGTAACAACCTTAAATACAGAACCCGGCTCGTAGGTATCAGATACCGCCTTATTACGCCATTGACGATTTAAAAGCTCGGTTTTAAGCTTTGATTTTTCCTCTTCCTTATCAACCGCATCAACCAATTTCTGGTCGGCGGAGCTTAAGGTAAAAGGTTCATTAGGGTTAAAATCCCCTTTTACCGCCATTGCGAGGATTCCACCCGTTTTCACGTTCATAACAACAGCCGCACCACGTTCAGCTATCTTGTGCTCCTCTATTGCGGCTTCAAGATATTTCTCTGCTGTGTACTGTATATAAGAATCGAGTGTAAGCACTAAGGATTTACCCTTTGTAGCCTCCTCAACCATTTCGTAGGTAAGCGCCATATCGGTTCCTGCGGCATTTTTGGCGGCCACAACTCTGCCTGCAATACCCGTAAGCTCATTATCATAATAGCTTTCTATTCCCGAAAGTCCTTGGTCGTCTGCTCCTACAAAACCTAATACCACAGAAGCCAGATTATCCGACGGGTAATATCTTTTTGTAGTTTCATCAAGACCTACATATTTTACAAGGTTAAGCTCTTTGTATGCTTCGTCAGCAAGGAATTCACGCACCTTGTCACATACCGTCTTTTCTACCTTCTTTTTAACAATAACATAATATGAATTCTTTTCGGTATATCCGTAAACCGTCTCATAATCAAGGTCTAATATTTTGGATAAATTCTCCGCAATAGTCTTTTTAACAATTTCCTTTTCTTCTTCGCTTTTAAGCTTTGCAATACCGTTTGGTGTTATGTAAACCGTCCAAGCGGTAGTACTGGTTGCAAGCTGTTGCATATTGCGGTCATAAATATCCCCTCTCGGAGCGGTTATAAGACTATCGTAAAGCTGTTGTTCGGAAGCATCGTTCTGATATTTTTCACCTTTTACTATCATTATCTTAATAAGGCTATATCCCGATACACCCACAAGTGCTACAACCATTACAAGCATAACCGAAATTATGCGGGTTATCATCTGTTTTCCGGGTTTTGGTACCATTTATTCTGCTTCCTTTCCTCATACTCTTAAATGCCCGAATACGAGAGTCGAAAAAATCAACTCTCGTATACTAATATATTAAAACATCCCTTATTTTTATAACCATTATTCTGCTTCAACAACAGTTCCGTCAGCAATTCTGGCGGCGTCCTTATCGTTTACTCTTATATAAACCACATTTTCCTTTTCCGGCTTAGTCATTCCAAGCTCTGAAGCCTTAAGCTCTAAATTAGAATAAGAAATTCTTCTCTGCATTTCAACCTCTAAAGCAGTTTTTTCGCTGTCAAGCTCGGCAATAGCAGCATTTACTTCATTGATTTTGGAATTAACTTCATTAAGTCTCAATCTTAAAGTTATATTTCCGCAAAATCCGGCCAATACAAACACAGCGCACATTATAAGTGTAGCAGGTGCAGACAAACATCTTGCGGCTACTTTTTTGCGCTTTTTAGCCGCAGTTTTGTTAGACGGCATTACAACTATATTATCACGTGTATTCTTCTTTTCGGCAGGCTTCGGGGCAAACATCTCAAAATCATACGCTACCGAATCGTTATAATATTTTAAATTATTCATAATGGATGCTCCTTAATTTTTTCTTAGTTTTTTATTATTACCCTTAATTTTGCGCTTCTGCTGCGTGGGTTAATTTCAAGTTCTTCATTTGTTGGTTCAATCGGTTTTCTGTGTGGCAATCTGCCTTTTGGTGTTTTTCCGCAAACACAAATCGGAAAATCCGGTGGACAGGT
Source organism: Acutalibacteraceae bacterium (assembly GCA_045540835.1). Lineage (GTDB taxonomy): Bacteria > Bacillota > Clostridia > Oscillospirales > Acutalibacteraceae > UBA737. The sequence goes on from JAZQHX010000357.1 coordinate 5,244, forward strand.
ACAACCCTGAGTATATTCCTTAAAACGTAGCTTTACCATTCTGTCCTCAAGTGAATGGAAGGTTATAATTGCCAGCACACCGTCCTTTTTCAATAAATCAAAGGCTCTGTCAAGTGCTGTGCTTAATGCATCAAGCTCACCGTTTACGGCAATTCTTAAAGCCTGGAAGCATTTGCGTGCGGGGTGACCGTCACGTCTTGCCGCCGCAGGTACAGCCGATGCTATAATCTCTGCCAACTCTAAGGTCGTTTCAATTTTTTTGTTTTCTCTCTCGTTTACTATTCTTTCGGCAATTCTGCCCGAAAACTTTTCTTCACCGTAGCTCCAAAAAATATTTTTAAGCTCGTCCTTTGAGTAAGTATTAACAATATCTCCCGCTGTTATACCGCTTTTGCTCATTCTCATATCCAAAGGAGCGTCCTTGTGATAAGAAAAGCCACGTTCAGCAGTATCGAGCTGATACGAAGAAACGCCTAAGTCAAGAAGTATACCGTCAACTCCGTCAATGCCGAGTTCACGCATTACAGTATCCATTTCACTGAAATTACTTCTGATAACCTGAGCCGACAAGCCCTTTAACCTCTCGGTTGCGGTCAATACGGCATCGGGGTCACGGTCAAGGGCGTATAGCTTACCGCTTATAAGTCTTTTTGCAATTTCCCGTGAATGCCCCGCTCCGCCTGCAGTACCGTCAATATAAATACCGTCAGGCTTGATATTAAGCGATTCTATTACTTCGTTCAGTAATACCGATATATGATTAAATTCCATAATTAAAAGTTCAACTCTTCCATAACAGACGAAATTGATTCGAGGGTAATATTTTCGTTTTCTTCGTTCCAGTTGCCGCTATCCCAGATTTCAAGATTGGTATCCATTCCGATAATGTGAACCTCTGTATCAAACTGAGCATATTCCCTGAGTGCGGGAGGAACAAGAATTCTACCCTGAGTATCAAACTCTACATTAAAAGCACCGTCGTACAAAAATCTCTTTACTGTGCTTGATTTAGTTCCGGGAAGTGTACCTATTTTTTCAACCAAATTCTTCCATTCATCTTTTGAATAAACGCACAAACAGCGTTTGCCGTAAATTCCTCTGCATATAATAAAGCTATCGCCTAACTCCTCACGAAAAGCCGACGGAATGAAAACTCTGCCCTTTTTATCGATTTTATGGTCGTAACCTCCAAAAAGCATGAATTTTCACCTCCGTTTAAACCACTTTACTACACTTTTATGGATTTTTGATACACTTTACACCACTTAAATGTATTATATAGCCCTTTTTTATAAAAATCAAGTGCTTTTTTAATTTTTTTATATATTTTTTCAAAAAAATTACCGAAAGCATAAAAAATACGCTTTCGGACAGCTAAAACATTCATTTTTTACGGATTTTTTTAATAGAATATAAG
>JAZQHX010000358.1:0-2586 GCA_045540835.1 Acutalibacteraceae bacterium
CTCTTACGAAGGGTAATTGCAACCGTACCAATGTTATATTTTTTACTGATTTTGTCAGCAACTTCAATATAGCCGTCCCTATCAAGCTTACCCGAAATAATATCGGTATTGCTTGCGTGAATATCGAGCACATCTGCCGAATCCTCCTCGTTTGCTATGAGCACATCTACATATTCGAGCAGTTTTTCCATTGTTTCTTTAGCCTCTGCCTTGCTCCACAAATTCTTTCTGTAATTAAGGTCACAGCTAACTGTAACTCCCATTTCCTTTGCGGTTTTGCAAGCTTCAAGACAAATTTCCGCTAAATTCTTTCCCAAAGCGGGCGTAATACCCGTAAAGTGGAAATTGCCTGCGTCCTTTAAAATCTCTTTCCAATTGAAATTCTCAGGAACAGCAGTTGCGAAAGATGAATACTTACGGTCGTAAACTATTTTGGAGGGACGCTGTGAAGCACCCTTTTCGGCATAGAAAAGACCTATTCTTTCTCCACCGTAAGCAATATAATCTGTACCAACAGAGAACTTTTTAAGGGTTGCAACGGCACATTCTGCAATTGCATTGTCAGGAAGCTTTGTTACAAACTGTGTAGGTACTCCCATATAAGCAAGGGATGTACAAACATTTGCTTCTGCACCTGTATAGAACGTAACAAATTTGTCTGCCTGAATAAATTTAAGATACCCCTCAGGACTTAAACGTAATATATAATCTCCGAAACCAACTACTTTTTTCATAATTTACTACCCCTTTCAGTTTTTAACAATGTGTAAAGCAAATCCGCCAAACTGCTGTTTAAAGTAAATGCAGGTAAGATTTCCTGCCGCATCTCTTTTAATACTGCTTTCGTCAAACTCAATACCCTTACTGCTAAGGTAAGCCATAGCACGGTGCATAGAGCTTGTAGAAAATCCGATATGACCCTTTTCTCCAAAGCGGTGGTTGTGCATACACTCAACTACATCACCCGCAAAGGTAGAACTGCTGCATTTGCGGACAGAAAATCCGAATACCGAAGCTATACCCTCGGCCAAAGCATTAGCGGAAGTATCATCATCGCTGTTAACACCAATATGTACCAGCTTGAAGTTAAGGGATAAATCCATTGCTTTTTTGCAATTTGCCTTAATTTTATCAAAATCCTTATTTTTAAGGGTTTTAGCATCCGCCATATAACTGCCGCCGCAAGCAATTACGAAATCATTGCTTAAATAATCGGCTAAATTATCGTAGTTAATTCCGCCTGTGGGGAGGAATTTTGCACCCTTAAACGGACCTGATAATAGCTTTAATGCCGCTGTACCGCCACATTGCTCTGCAGGGAAGAACTTAAATACACGAAGTCCTTTTTTATACCCTTTCTGAATATCAGCCGCTGTAACACAACCGGGAACTATCGGGATATTATTGCTAATAGCAAAATCAACTATTTCATCATCATATCCCGGCATTACAATACCGTCTGCCCCGCATTCGATAGCCTCTTTAGCCGTTTCAACACTCAAAACCGTGCCTGCCAGAATACCCATTTCGGGGTATTCACTTCTTATCAGCTTTAAAGCTTCTAACGACCTTTCGTTACGAAGTGTTATTTCGATTACGGGAATACCGCTTTCAATAAGTGTTTGAGCCAGCGGTAAAGCCGTATCCATATCGGTTATATTTATAACCGGCAAAATGCCTGTGTTTTTAATAATTTCCATTACCTTCATTTTTTGTGCCTCCGTTTAGTACTTATATTTATAAGGATTTTTTCCTTTAATTGACATCTTTTCTTTAAAAACATATCCTGCTAAAGGCAATTCTGCCTCATCACCCTTTGAAGCGGTGGTTATAATCAGGGTATCAAGTTCTTTTCCCGCAAAGCAACAGCAGGACGCCTTTTTTGCAGGTACTTCGAGCTTTTTACCAATACTTGCGTCTTTTTTAATTTGAAGCACGGCTCCGCCGTCCCAAAGACCTAAGTATATGTTATCATCGCTGTCCATAGCAAAGCCGTCAGGCTTACCAAGTTTTTCATCAATCTCAACGAAAGTACGTCTGTTGCTAAGCACTCCGTTTTCTTTATTAAAATCAAAAACCTCTATTTTTTGATTCGGGGTATCACAGTAAAACATTTTACTTTCATCTACCGACCAATCCAGTCCGTTAGAGCAACCGCACCCGTCAAACAGCTCTGTAAGAACACCGTCCTTAAGGCGGTAAAATGCACCTTTATTATCAGCATCAGCAGTACCTAAATAGAAGCAACCGTCAGGCCCTGCCTTACCGTCATTAAATCTTTCACCCTTTATTTTAATGGGTTTATGGGCCAATTTAATCTCCCTTTGAGAATTGAGTCTATATACACCGTCCTGCATTCCAAGCAGTAAATCGCCGTTCTCGCACAATGCCATACAGCCAACCTTCTGACCGACATCAACCCTTTCGGTCTTACCTGTATCAAAATCGGTTAAAAAAATACACTCACTTAAAATATCAAGAAATATAAGCCGATTATTGTCACTATCCCATAAAGGTCCTTCGCCTACACGGCAACGATATTCGTTGTAAAAAACCCCCAACAAGATATAAGCCAAGTCGGATCGT
>JAZQHX010000359.1:0-7317 GCA_045540835.1 Acutalibacteraceae bacterium
GGGAAATTAAGGAAGAAACGGGGCTCGAAATACGGAATTTGAAGTCCTGCGGTTTTGTTCATTGGGATAACAATAAAACAGGCGATAAATATTTTTGTTACTTTTATAAAACTACCGATTATTCGGGCGAGCTTATAGAAAAGACCGACGAGGGCAGAGTGTTCTGGACTACGATTGACGAAATGATGAAAATGCCTGCTCCGACGAATTTCAGGGAGTATATGAAAATGTTCCTTGAGGACTGGAACGAGGCCTACTGCAGTTGGAATGAGGATATGATGCCTGACCTTACAAAGCCAAATCCTTGGAATATAATTTACAGATAAAACAAGTGACCTTCCCATTAAAACTTTTTAAAGGGAAGGTCTTTTTTCTTAATAAAATCTTAAATGTATTGCATATTTTAACTTAATATTTTTTATTGTACACTTTATGTATTAAAGGTGGGTGTACGATGAAAATATCAAGAATCACAAAATTGACGGCAATATTTTTAATTGTATTTTTGTTGCTTGCGGTAGCAGCATTTGTAGCAGGCAGACCCGATTTGCGATATAGAATTTCGGAAGCGTTAAGAAGTGAAAATAGAGGAGTATTACCAACAGAAACAAAAGTTGAGATTCTAAAGAAATATACTTATTGTGAGCTTAAAACCGATAAAAGGGTGATTTTAAGCGATTCTTTAATGCTGATAAATGAGCAGTACCGACTGCCTGACGGCTATTCATTAAAGCTTGTACCCTACGGTGAGGTAAATCACAGATTAAATGTTGAAGCGGTTGAGGCTTTCAGAAATTTGAGTAAAGCCGCAGAGGAAAGCTGCGCCGAAAATTTGCTTATAGTAAGTGCTTACCGGAATGCACAAGAACAAAAAAGGACAATTGCCGAAGAAGGAGAAAAAGCTGCAGATGTAGATGCCAGCGAGCATCTGACGGGTCTTGCAATGGATATATGCATAAAGAATTACGGTGGTAATGCTTTTTTGAAAAGCAGGGCAGGCAGATTTGTTAATTCCTATTGCTATGATTACGGATTTATTATAAGATACCCTATGTTTAAAAAGAATATTACCGGTATTGGATACGAACCGTGGCATATAAGATATGTGGGACTTCCGCATTCGGAAATAATTGGCAGAGCAAAAATCACTTTGGAAGAATACATTGATTATTTAAAAGAGGATAAATTTTATCGTTTTAAAAATCTAATAATAACAAGACAGAAAAAGGGAGAGCTACGTTTGCCGCTAAACTTTAACAAAGCAGTAATATGTGATGATAACACAGGGTGTTATATTATAAGCTTAGAAATTTAATGCTATCTATGCTGTTTTCTGAACTCCCTTGGAGAAATTTTTGTAATAGTCTTAAAGATCTGATTGAAAAATTTAATGCTTGTATAGCCTACTGCTTCAGAAATTTGTGCAATTGATAAGTCGGTTTCACGCAACATTCGGCAGGCTTCTTCAATGCGACGGTTTTGCAGATGCTCGGTAAAGGTAATACCCATATCCTCTTTAAAACGACTGCTTGCATAAGATAGGCTGTAGTGCTTTTCACTTACGAGAGATGAAAGTGAAATATTGCGTTGATAATCGGAGTTGATTTTTTTTATAAGGTATTCCGTAAGCTCGCTTAAATTCCTCTTACTACCGACTTTTCTCACGGTTTCAATTATAATACGGCAGACCGAAAATCGCAGTATTTCAAGATAACCGACACGCTTTTCCTCGTATTCACAGAGCATATTAAGAAACAATTCGCCTAATGTTCCGTCATCGTGAAAAACCTGATTTGCGGCAGGCCCTTTTATTTTTTTAGAAGTAGCACGCAGAAAATAACGTTCGGCTAAATCCTCAAAGCTACTTACCCCGGCAAAGGTTTCATCTATAAGCTCGGGAAGGAAAAGCACGTTTATTATAGTAAGATTTTTATTTTTAGATAGGTAATCGTGCTCGGTTTCGTAATCTATTATAAAATAGTCTCCCGCTCTGATTTTACCGCTGTGTTTTGCTATGTGATATTCAGCCTCGCCTGAACAGACATATACGAGCTCCAAAAACGAATGCGAATGAAGACGGGTTCGACTTTCGTTTGAACGCTTGCTAACATTTATTGTACCGTCAAAAGTAATAGGTATTATAAAAGACAATAAAATCACGCCCTATTTTTGGAATATTGGGTATAGATTTATCGTAGCATAGGTTTTATACTAAAGTCAACAAAATGTTGAGGTGATTTTATGTTGAAGGCAAATTGGATTGAACCGAAAAATAACAAATGGGAAATTTGTCCTATTTTTGAAAAGCGGTTTAAAGCAAATAAGGAAATTCAAAAAGCTACTCTTAAGGTTACAGCAAAGGGTGTGTATGAAGCATTTTTAAACGATAGCAGAGTTGGTAATTTTATTTTAGCACCCGGTTGGATGAGCTACAGAAAGCGTTTTCAGGTTCAAAAGTATGATATAACCGATATGATTTCAAAGGAAAACTGCCTTAGGATACATTTGGCTAAGGGTTGGTATAATTCGAGAATTGCACGTGTGCGCCCCGAAGTTCCAAATGCGCTTATTGCCGAAATTACAATAGAGTATACTGACGGCAGTATCGAGGTTTTGGGTACTGACCAAAGTTGGCTTGTAGCTGAGAGTCCGTTAAGATTTTGTGATATTTATGACGGTATGATTTATAACGCTAATATTGTACCCGAATTTAAAGAAAATGCAGTAATATCTGAGGTTAACGATTTATCTTTGTTGGTAGAGCAGCAGGGTGAATTTGTAATTGAGCATGAAAGAGTAGGAGTAAAGAAAATTATTACTACACCCAAAGGTGAAAAGGTGCTCGATTTCGGTCAAAATCTTGTGGGGTATCCGGAAATTAGTATTAACGGTAAAAAAGGTGATAAAATATCCTTTTCATTTGGTGAGATACTCGATAATGACGGTAATTTTTATAACGAAAACTACAGAAGTGCCAAATGCTTATTTGAATACACCTGCCGTGACGGTATGCAGACTTTTAAGCCAACCCTGACCTTTTACGGCTTCCGTTATATAAGGCTTGACAGTTTTCCTTATGATATTGAACCCGACAGTATCAAAGCGGTTGTTGTGTATAGTGATATAAAGCAGACTGGTAATATTAAAACTTCCAATCCATTACTTAATCAGCTTTTCAGTAATATTCTGTGGGGACAGAAGGGTAATTATCTTGATGTACCTACTGATTGTCCGCAAAGAGATGAAAGACTTGGCTGGACGGGTGATGCGCAGGTATTTGTAAAGGCGGCAAGCTATAATTTTGATGTAAGAAAATTCTTTAAAAAATGGCTTGGGGATATGAAAATCGATCAGTCGGAAAAGGGCGGTATACCCAGAGTTATACCCAATGTTTTTGACAGTGCTTATGATAGCAATGCTTACGAGATGTATTCGGCCGCCTGGGCAGATGCAGTATGCATAATTCCGTGGGAATTATATTTAGTGTATGGAGACAAAAGCTTTCTTGAAGATATGTATTCCGCTATGAAAAAGTGGATAAGCTACATAACGAATTTCACATCTAAAGAGGGACTTTGGATAGGTGACGACCACTTTGGCGATTGGCTGGAGCTTAAAGCTGAATACGGTAAATGCAAGGGTGAGACGAGGGACGACTTGATAGCATCTGCATTTTATGCCTATTCCTGCTCGCTTGTTTGTAAGGCGGGCAAGGTGTTAGGTGAGGACGTATCCTATTATGAGGAATTGCACGAAAAAATCGTTTCGGCATTTAAAGCAGAATTTAAGGACGAATTCCGTACGCAGACAGAGTTTTTATTGCCGCTTCGCTTCGGGCTTTGCACAGACCCCCGAAAGACAGCTTTAGAGCTTGTGGAAATGATTCACGCTGACGGTGACAAATTGCAGACCGGTTTTGTAGGTACACCGCATTTATTGCATGTCTTAAGTGATTTCGGTTATACCGAGCTTGCCTATAAGCTGTTACTTCGTGAAGAATATCCTTCCTGGCTGTATCCTATCACAAAAGGGGCCACTACAATGTGGGAGCATTGGGACGGTATTAAGCCAGACGGCAGTATATGGCCTGTGAGTATGAATTCTTATAACCATTATGCCTACGGTGCGGTTGCCGATTGGATGTATTCGGTGTGCGCAGGTATTAAGTCGAGTGAAAATAATCCCGGATATACCGAGCTTTTGTATGCTCCGATAGCTACCGATTTGCTCGATTTTTTTGAGGCGGAATATGAATCGGTAAACGGAAAAATAATATCAAAATGGCATCACGAAAACGGCAAGGTAGTGTATGAGCTTACAACCCCTGTACCTACTTTGGCGGTAGTAGATGGCAAGAGCTATACTTTAAAACCGGGCACATATAAGTTTTAGTATTAAAGAAATCTCTCCACCAAATTAGGTGGAGAGATTTTTACTATAATAAGTATAATTTATGCATCAGCAAATTCCGTAAACATAAATAGGTGAGCCGGAAAGCTCAATTTTAACCTTTCCGTTTTCGGCTTTGAGTATCTTTTCGTTACCCATAATGTCAACTATTTTTACTGTGTCACTCACAGCGTCAAACTCACGGGTTTCTGTGGTAAGCCAACGGCTCTCCCAAGCGGGAGCAGGCAAGCGTTTAACCTTGTTTACTCTGCCTTCAACCGTTGAGTTAGGTGGCAAGTAAATATTAGACCAAAGTACCGCAAATTCACTGTCATCCTTTTCAACCTTAAAGGCACGTAAAGTTCCGAACTCGTTTTCCTCGTACTTATCGAAGAAGGAAACCTTTTTGAATCCGTCCATCTGCCTTGTAAGGTTTGCAAAGGCAGGCGCCCAGGGCTTGGGCATAAATACGCCGTTATAGTCATAGTTGTAGTTTGCACCGAAGTAAAGCTCATTCCAAGCGCTTGAACCTATAAACCATCCGGTACGGTCATACATACAGTAGTAAATAATGTCTTCACAGCCGGCTTCGAGTAAGAACATAGCAATTCTTACGTTGAAGTCTGCACCTGTACGAATATCGATTTCCTTTGTGTCGGAAGCAGGTGAGGGGGTAGGATAACCTGTTTCACCTACAATCATACGCTTTTCGCCGTAGCGACGGGTGATTCTCTTCCAACGTTCCATTGCGTATTCGTTGGAGAAGGTGTTGGCGTGCATACTGTAAAGGCTGTTTGCGAATATCTTATCGGGTCCTGAGGGGCTTGAGTAGGTATGAATATCTATAAATTCGGATTCATCCCAAATGCCGGACTCTTTAAATGCTTCAAGCCATTCAACCGTACCGTGACAGTTAGACTGCCAAACCATCTTTTTCTTCATTTCGGGGAATTCGTTTACAACAACTTCGTGTAACGGTTCAAAGCTGTACGGTATGAAATGATTTTCCAAAAACTCCTTTGCTTTTCCGTAGTTTGCTTTGGTTTTTGAGTCAACCTCGTTAGCTATAAGTACATATTTTGCATCGGGGAGGTCGGTAAGCACGTTGCGACAGCTATTCTGTACTCTTTCTCTGTTTTCGGGGGTTATATAATGACTCCACTCAACACCGCTTACAAATCGCATATTGTTCTGTCGTAATTTTTCAGGGAAGTCCTCACCCTTTGCAGATCCACCGAGACGAACGATAGATAGTCCCATCTTATTTAAAAGGCTGATTGTAGAGTCGCCCTGACCTTCGGTATCGTGGTGAGTAGCACAAATACCCAAGCGGTTTTCTTCTCTGTGCTTGAACTCAAAGTCTTCAACAGCGCAGAACGGGAAGCACTCTCTGTACTCATTGTCCTTTGTGGCAACATAGAAGTTAAGGTAATACATACCGTATTTGGGCAAATCTAAATCAAGGTTATGGTTAGCCATCTGCTTTGCGCCTAAAGTATTTCCGTAGAAAATTCCGGAATCAATGCACTCATTGTCATAGCTCATAATATTATACTTAACCGAGAAGTTAATATCATCTTCTGTAATATTATAAACATTAAGGTTGAGTGTAACCTTTTTGCCTATGTACATAGTGGTATTGTCGGTCTCACTTACATTGGCAACACCTGCGGCAAAGTCGCGGTTTTTGGTTTTGGCAAGTCCCTCGTAGCCTTCCTTAATATCATTTGCGGTTACGGCTACGGAATACTCTGCACATCCCTTATATCCTAATTCGGTTTTTTCAAGATAAGCTCTTAGATTATCACCAATCGGCAGGTGCATATAATACTTGTGGTCGCTGTTGGGGTCGTGTTCAGCGTAGTGGATTATATAGTCACCATAGGTTTCGGAAATAACCAGACGGTCAATCTCTTTGTAAACAAAGTCATTATTTTCGGGATAAAGCCAATCCATATTAAGGCGCTTGGCATCGCTGTTGGGACGGTTTATAAATTTAGAGGACAGAGAAATATTTCTTGCATTTTGTTCGGTAATCATTTCGAAATCGGATTTTACGTCAAAGCAACGCTCTTTAAAAATATAAGTAGAGCTGTTTTTAATTACAGCTTTTCTTTCTCCTACGGAATTATAGTTTACCGTAATTGAGGTATAACCGTCCTGTTCGCCTGTTGTAAAGTCTGCAATACCTGTGGTTTCGCAAATCATTGCTCCCTGACGGTCAACATTGTATCCGCCGATACCCTGTCTTGTGGGAATAATTTTACCGCTTGCTGTAAGAATTGCAATTACTTCGGTATTATCGTTTTTAATACCGTAAAAGTAATCCTTACCCTTATAGCAGAACTGATAATCAGCTTCGGCTATTTCTTCGGGAGTGTAAACTGCGTCAGGCTCTACATCGTGACACAGAATACTACCTTCAGACCTTTGTCCGGGGAAAATACCGTTGTTTTCAATGTCTGTAACATTGTCAAAGCTACCAACATAAACCTTTTCCTCGGCGTTAAGAGTCCAGTTTCCAACGCTTACTGATGTTTCTTTTTTCATTTTAAATCACCCTTTTTAATGGTTATTTTAGCAAAGTATAAAATACATTTTCCAAAAAGTCAATATATAATTTGATTATTTTTCATTATTTTTTCATAAAAAAGTGACCGATTTTTTCAAATAGTTTGTTTTTATTTAATAAAAATTTGTTTTTATAAAATAAAAACACCTTTGGCTCTGCCAAAGGTGTAAAAATAATATTTTTTGTGTGGCTTACGGTTGTTTACCAATATAGGCCAAAATCCCGCCGTCAACATATAAAACGTGGCCGTTTACAAAGTTTGAAGCGTCAGAAGCCAGGAAAATAGCAGGGCCCATAAGGTCTTCGGGGTCGCCCCAACGTCCTGCAGGAGTTTTAGCTAAAATGAAGCTGTCAAA
>JAZQHX010000360.1:0-5452 GCA_045540835.1 Acutalibacteraceae bacterium
TTCCTAAGACCGCTTGGCCTCCGACTTTGCTATAATTGATTTATATGTAATGGAGCAAGAGTAATTTTTCTTAATAAACCATACCCTCAAAACGCATTAGTGTCTTGAGGGTATGGTTTATTCTATTATTACAACTCAGGCATAGCGGTCAGCGCCTTTTGTTTTATTCCTCCTTTATTCCCTTTCACGGTTTTAATGGTCCGCAATTTGTAAAGTTCCAGTCACCTACTGAAAATCTTTTATCCGTCACATCAATTTCGAGCTCATACGTTTCAATAAATTCATCGGTTATGCAAGCCAACAATTGTTTTTCTTCCATTTTTACCAGATAGAATTCCTTATCCAAATTTTTAACGCTGTTAATAAATTCAGGTATTCCAAAAGGAGCATCGGTTAAAAATCCCAAAAGATTATCTACAATTTTTTCGCCTTTTGTGGTCTTTAAGCTACCGAGCAAAGTGAAAATTTCCATATCGGGAAACTTTTCTCTTATAATACGGTCTTTTTTGGTTTTCTTAATTCCCTTACCGTAAAGCGATAAATCTATACTCTCTTTCATAAAATACTACTCCTCACAAATAATATCCGCCGTGTTAATTCTTACTACCTTTTTTAAACTATCAAGCGGTAATTCTACCTGATACCCAATTTTTCCGGCGCTGAAAATGATTGTATCAAAACCAGAAGCGGTATTGTGGATTGTTGTAACAAACTGCTTTTTCATTCCTATTGGTGAGCAACCGCCGTGAATATAACCTGTGAGCGGCAACAATTCCTTGGATTTTATCATACCGATACTCTTTTCTCCTACCGACTTAGCCGCTTTTTTCAAGTCTAATTCCTTTTCTACGGGAACCATAAAAACAAAATAATTTTTGCTGCTTCCCTGGGTTACAAGTGTTTTAAAAACCTTGTCAGGATTTTGCTCTAAAACCGCCGCAATCTCTACACCGCTTATTGCATCGGTTTGGGTATAGCAATGGCTTATGTATTCTATCTTTTTAGCGTCCAAAACACGCATTACATTTGTCTTATCATTATTCTTTTTCATACCGACACTACCTCTTTTGAAATTAAATATATTATACCACCTTTTTTATGACTGCGCAACTTGTAAAATTATATGCGATATGTTATACTTAATTAAAAATCATTAAAAGGAACGAAAAAAATGCATAATTTTTTTGTTGATGAAAATAACCGTAACGGCAACTTGTTTTATATTATCGGAACACAGCATAACCACATAAAAAATGTATTACGTATGAAAATATGTGATACATTTCTCGTTAGCTGTAACGGTATAAGCAATCTTTGTAAACTGATTAGTATTGATAACGAGACTGCTACTGCAGAAATTATAGAAGAAAATTTCAACGATACCAATTTACCAATAGAAATATATCTTTTTCAGGGACTTCCCAAGGCAGATAAAATGGAGCTGATTATCCAAAAAACGGTTGAATTAGGAGTCGGCGCAATAATACCTACCGAAATGAGCCGTTGCGTTGTAAAATTAGAAGAAAAGAAAAAGCGGCAAAAGCAGGAGCGCTGGCAAGCGATTGCAGAGAGTGCCGCAAAGCAGAGCAAGAGAAACAGTATCCCAAAAGTATATGAGCCGATGTCTTATAAAAACGCTTTAAATTTAGCAGATGAAATGGATATTTTATTAGTGCCTTATGAAAACAAGGAAGGTATGTCTGCCACAAAACGGGCATTATCACAAATTAAAAGCGGTATGAAAATCGGAATTATAATAGGTCCTGAAGGCGGATTTGCCGACAGCGAAATTGAATCCGCTTTAGCAAAAAGAGGCAATGTAATATCACTCGGTAAAAGAATATTACGCACCGAAACTGCCGCTATAACGGCAGTTGGAATGTGTATGCTTTATACAGAAATGAATGAGGAAAGCTTATGAAAAACCTACCGCAGGAATACATAAAACGAATGAAAAACCTTTTAGGCGACGAATATCCGCTTTATGAAAACGCATTAGAGCAAGAACCCGTAAAAGGCTTCAGAATCAATACTGACAAAATAGATGTTGAGGCTTTTAAAGGAATTGATACCTTTTCAAACGGAAAAATCCCCTACTGTGAAAACGGATTTTATTTAAACTACGAAAAAATCGGCAATCACCCGTTTCACCACGCAGGTATGATATATGTGCAAGAGCCTGCCGCAATGGCACCCGCCGAATGTATTGAAATTAACCCCGAATGGAAAATTTTAGATATGTGCGCAGCCCCTGGCGGTAAAAGCACACAGTTAAAGAACAAATTAGGCGAAAACGGGATTTTGGTTTCCAACGAAATAATTCCCTCTCGTTGCAAAATCCTTACGGGTAATATTGAGAGGTTGGGACTTAAAAATACAATTACCACCTGTATGGATACTTCCCGCCTTGCAACCGTTTTTCCTGAAACCTTCGATTTAATTATGGTTGATGCACCCTGCTCAGGTGAAGGAATGTTCCGCAAGGACGAAAATGCAATTAACGAATGGAGCGAGGAAAACGTCAAAAAATGTGCTTTACGTCAGGCCGAGATACTCGAAAATGCCGTAAAAATGCTTAAAAACGGTGGTTATATTATTTATGCCACCTGCACCTTTTCGTTAGAGGAAAACGAAATGACGGTTGACGCTTTTCTCTATAATCATCCTGATTTTGAAATAATAAAGGTAAAGGAATCGGTTATTGATTCCACCTGCGATGGTATTAAATTTGACGGCTGTAAATGTGAAAACATTCATTTTGCCCGAAGATTTTACCCACACAAAGCTAAAGGTGAAGGTCAGTTTATGGCGGTATTGCACCATAAAGGAGAAAGCTTTGATAATAGTTTTACTTCCAACAAAACTAACAAGCCCGATAAAACCGTAAAAGATTTTTTAGACAGCGTACTCACAGAATATAACCCCAATTACGTTACAGAGTATAACGGAAATCCCGTATACTTCTCCCCTGACTTCAAGGTTGATAAAGGCGTTGCCTTCGCATTTGGGGTAAAAATCGGAGAAATTAAGAAAAACTATATTCAGCCACACCATCACTTTTTTATGGCTTTAGGCAAAAATTTCAAAAGAAGAATTGAGCTATCCTCTGACAGCGAACAGCTCGCCAATTATCTGCACGGCGAAGAAATCGAAACAGACTGCGAAAACGGTTGGGCTGTTGTTACTGTTAACGGCTGTGCTTTAGGCGGAGCGAAGGTTGTAAACGGAATCGCAAAAAACCATTATCCCAAAGGCTTAAGAAGCTTGCAATAAAACACAATATGTATATTAAAAGGGCTGTTCAAACGAACAGCCCTTAATTAGATTATTCAACACCCTTAATATATACAGGTGAGCCTGTAAGCGGAATTGTAACCTTACCGTCTTCGGGGGTGTACTCGGTAGTATTACCCATAGTATCGGTAACAATAACAGTATCGGCTACAGCATCAAAGGTCACTTCTTCGGTCTGTAATACGCCGTCCTTTTCCCACTGGTTTTCCCAAGGAAGAATCGGGTCATAACCCTGATACTTAGTATTAGAAGTAGAGCCGGTAACTGCATAAACGTTAGTCCAAGCGGCAATCATTTTTTCGCCGTTTTTCATGGTAACGTCAAATGCTTTTGTATTACCGTCAGCGTTGGTCATACGGTATTCTTCTGAATAATTATCATATTTTTCCGAAGTTACAACCGTATCCACACCGTCAAGCATTCTGGTCATAGTGCCGTATGCCGCAGCCCAGGGCTTCGGTTTTGTAACACCGTAGAAATCAAAGTTATAGAAAGCACCAAAATGCATCTCTGTCCAAGGACTTGTACCCGTAAAGTAGCTGGTGCGGTCATACATACAGTAGAAGTTAATAATATCCGAACCGTTAGCAAGACCTAAAATACCAATACGTGTATTGAAATCAGCCTGACTTCTGATATCAAGTGAGTTTGTTGGGAAACCTGTCTCACCCATAACAAACAGCTTGTCGTCACCGTACTGTGCGGCTGCAGCCTTCATTCTTTCAAGACCGTACTCAACCGCTGTCATAGTATCGGGACCGTTGTAGGTATACTTATTGTCAGGCATTCTCGGATTACTGTAATAATGCGAGTCGATAACTGCACTATCGTCCCATATACCCTCGTCCTTCATTAGTTTAAGCCAAACATTGTTAGCGTGGCAGGAAGCAACCCAGCTTATAGGCAGATTATTCTCCTTAAATGCGGCAATTGCAGCAGAATTATAATACTTAGTCTTAAATTCGTCCATACGCACTTGTGCTTTAGCAACCGCATCAGCATCATTTATATCAAGTGCTTTAACACCGGTATCAAATTCATTTGCAAAGGTAAACCACATAGCATAAGGTGCCATTTTCTTTGCCTGCTCAACAAACTTATCGATATTCTCTTGGGTAGTAAAGTCAGCACCGTACTGTGCGTAAACCTTAATATCCTTTGCGTCAAGCTTTTTAGCAAGTCTTAATGAAGTAGTGTTAACACGTACAATATCAATACCCATTTTATCGCAAAGACTTACACTTGTATTTTCTTCGTACATAGTATTAGCGTGCAATGCGTTTATACCGAAGTGAATCGAATCTGTAAAATTATGCTCTTTAAAAAGTATAAAGGGATAGTATTCTTTATAAGAAAATTCACCGCACTTAAATTCGAGATTCAAGTAATACATACCGTATTTATCCGAAACCTCAATCGGAAGTCTTACTTCCTCACCTGCGGCTATAGCCGAATTTGTTACCGAATATTCATCTACTTTATTTCCGTAGTAGTCATAGATATTATAGCTCAAATCATAATTAGCAGCAGATTTAACTATATTCTTTACAACAATATCAAAGTTTGCCTTATTACCTACAAATACGGTTGAATTATCACTCTGTGATATAGGTAAATCAACCCTTACGGAAACCTCGCTCTGCTGAGAACCGAAAAGTGCCGTAGCCATAGTATCAGTAGTATTTATCTCATTTACAAAGCCAAGGTCATATTCAATTTCGTAATTGGAAACAGCCTCATTAGAACCTATCACACCGTCAGCATTAGTATCACTTATGCCATAAAGGTTCAAGTTGATTTCGGGATATGTCTTAAAATAATAGTATGTGGGTGCCTTGCTGTCCCTATTAAATGTATAAAGATAATGCTTACTGTCAAAATGAGTTATGGTAGCAATGCTCTCATATTCCTGATAAGGGAAATCACCGTCCGAAGGATAAATCCAATTATAGTTTATTTTCTTTTCGGTTTTAACATAGTCATTGAGGAAATTACGCTCAAAAACACCTGAAGCAATAACTTTTTCGCCCAAATCTGCAGATGATTTAACATTTATTCCGTTTGCGTGGAAAAGATATGTAGTTGTAACTTCAATCTCGCTTCCGTCATTTTTTAATGCAGAATAAACAACAGTAAGCTCTGTGCCGTTTTCTACAGC
>JAZQHX010000361.1:0-13024 GCA_045540835.1 Acutalibacteraceae bacterium
AAGACGTCTTGATGCGGCTGTAACTCAAAAAGCAACAATGTTATCGCTTATATCGGGTATAGCGGGTGCCTTGATTTTAGGGTTTGGTATGAGCCTTATAATGACCGATTTAGGGAATGCAATAGGATTAAATAAAATTGCGGCAACGGTAATGGGAGTGATTATCGGGATTATAGGTATTTTTCCGATTTGTGCGGCATATCCCTTGTATAACCGCACCGTAAAGAAGGAACGGGAAAGAATCGCCCCCGAAATTATACGTCTTACAGATGAACTTATTAAATAAACACCAAAGGAGCAAAAACGTCTCTTTTGGTGTTTTTGCGTGAAAAATTAAAAAAATTGCAAAAAACACTTTACAACTTTAGTTTAATGAAGTATAATAGCGAATGTACATAAAATTTCTTTGAAAAAAGGGGTAAATTAAAATGAAAAAATTATTGGCGCTTATTCTGGCAGTTTGTATGCTTGGTTGCTTTGCAGGCTGCGGAGAAAAGGCTAAAACCGAAAGCACAGCTGCAGATGCTGATGCTAAAAAGGAAACAATCGTTGTAGGTTATACTCTTTATGAGCCAATGAACTACATGGACGAAAACAACAATCTTATCGGTTATGATACCGACCTTGCAAAGGCTGTTTTTGAAAACTTAGGCTATGAAGTTATCTTCAAGGAAATCGAATGGTCTGCAAAGTACACCGATTTGGCTTCGGGTACAATTGACTGCATCTGGAACGGATTTACCTGCAATGCCAAGGACGATGACGGTGTTGAACGTACAGAAAAGGTTGATTTTTCCTACAATTATATGGAGAATCAGCAGGTTGTAGTTGTTAAGAAGGATTCAGGAATTAAGGCGGCGGCTGATTTGAATGGCAAGTTGGGCGTTGCAGAGAGCGGTTCTGCAGGCGAAACATACGCAAAAGATTTTAAAGGCACTACCTTTAAGGGCTTTATCAAGCAGACCGAGTGCTTGTTTGAAGTAAAATCCGGAACTGCTGATTTCGCTGTTCTTGATGCACAGCTTGCAAAGAGCTCTGTTGGTAAGGGCGACTATGCTGATTTGGTTGTAGTTGACGAGCTTACAAGTGATGTTGAGTATTACGGCATCGGCTTTGAGAAGGGAAGCGAGCTTACCGCTAAGGTTAATGCCGAGCTTGAAAAATTAGGTGCTGACGGCACAATTGAAAAATTGGCTGAGAAGTACGGTGTTGAAAACACAGCAATCAAGGATTTCTCTGATCAGAAAAAATAATCAATTTGGAGATTTAAAATGTCTTTTTTAGAAGTCACTATGTTTTTGCTTGACGGCTTCAAAATATCTCTGCTAATCTTTGCGGTGACGCTGCTTTGCGGCGCACCGCTTGGTTTGCCTATAGCCTTTTGTTCAATGAGTCGTTTCAAGCTTGTAAAGTCTATATCAAAGGTGATAGTCTGGATTGTAAGGGGTATCCCCCTGATGCTCCAGATATTCATTATTTATTACGTTCCGGGACTATTGTTCGATTTCCAGATTTTCGGTAATGTTGATAAATATATGTACATAAATTACGGTATTGACGATGCAGGAAGAATACTTGCCGTGCTTATCGCCTTTACATTGAATTATGCATGCTATTTTTCCGAAATCTACCGTGGTGGAATTGAAAGTATTTCAAAGGGACAGTATGAGGCCGGCTATGTTTTAGGACTTACTAAATCCCAGATTTTCAAAAAGATAGTTCTTTTGCAGGTTATAAAGCGAATAGTTCCTCCTATGTCAAATGAAATTATAACCCTTATTAAGGATACCGCCTTGGCTAACTGTATAATGGTTTGCGAAATCATTAAGCAAGCAAAGGACCTTGCGGCTACAAAGGCGCTTATCTGGCCGCTTTTCTATACGGGTGTGTTCTATCTTTTGTTTGTCGGATTGCTTACCATTTTGCTCGGCAAGCTCGAAAAGAAGCTAAGCTATTTCAGGAGTTAAATTATGGCATTACTTGAAGTTAAAAAAATATATAAAAGCTTTGGTAAGACCGAGGTTTTAAAGGGTATCGACCTTTCTTTAGAAAAGGGTGAGGTACTCTCTATTATCGGTTCTTCGGGTAGCGGAAAGACCACCTTGCTTCGTTGTCTTAATTTTTTGGAATTTGCCGATAAGGGTACTATTTCAATAGAGGATAAGGTTATTTTTGATGCCGATTCAAACCACCGACTTACCGATAACGAAATAAGGGAAAACCGTCTGCATTTCGGTCTGGTTTTTCAGTCCTTTAACCTTTTTCCGCAATACAGCGTACTGCAGAATATAACCTTGGCTCCTACACTTCTTAAAAGAGGAAATGAAGAAGAAATTGAAGTTAAAGCAAAGTCTCTCATAGACAGAGTAGGTCTTACCGATAAGATGGACAATTATCCGTGTGAGTTATCGGGAGGTCAGCAGCAGCGTGTGGCAATTGCCCGTGCTTTGGCGCTTGAGCCTGATATTCTCTGCTTCGATGAGCCGACAAGTGCACTTGACCCTGGGCTTACGGGCGAGGTTTTGCGTGTTATACGTGACCTTAAAGGGGCGGACAGTACAATGATTGTTGTAACCCACGAAATGGAGTTTGCTAAAAATGTTTCGGATAAGGTAATATTTATGGCGGACGGTGTAATTGAGGAATACGGCACTCCCGATGAAGTATTCGGTAACCCGAAATCGGCTAAAACCCGCAGTTTTTTGAATAAGGACATTGAAACCAATGGCAAATAAAAGGGCAGACAGCGAAATGATAGCCGAGCTTTACAGCCTTATTGCGTCTATCGATACAGCTAAGGATTGCGAAAAGCTTTTCAACGACCTTTGCACCTACAAGGAAATTGAGCAAATGGCACAGCGTATTAAGGCGGCACGGCTTTTAATTGAGGGTAAAACCTATACTCAGGTAAAGGAATGCTGCGATATTTCGTCGGCGACATTGAGCCGTGTTTCACGTTGCGTGCAGTACGGCGAAGGATACCGCAAGTTTTGTAAATAAGGCTTGAAAAGTAATAAAAATATGGTAAAATAAGTATATAAACATTTTAAAGGAGTTTAATATAATGGAAAAGAAAGTTTTAGTTGAAATTTCAGCACGTCATTTGCACGTATCGCAAGAGGCTTTGGAGATTCTTTTCGGTAAGGGTTACGAATTGACCCCTAAAAAGGATTTGTCCCAGCCCGGTCAGTTTGCCTGCGAAGAAAAGGTTACCGTTGTAGGACCTAAGGGCTCTTTGAAGGCTTCTATTTTAGGACCCGTTCGTCCTGATACTCAGGTTGAAATTTCGCTTACAGATGCTCGTTCCATCGGTGTTACAGCACCTATCAAGGAGTCGGGTGATATTAAAGGCACAGGTGCTTGCAAGCTTATAGGACCTGCAGGTGAATTGGAAATCAGCGAGGGTGTTATTTCGGCTAAACGTCATATACATATGACCGTTGCTGACGGTGAGAAGTTCGGTATCAAGGATAAGCAGATTGTAAGTGTTAAGATTGATACTGACGGCAGAAGCCTTGTTTTCGGCGACGTTGTAGCACGTGTGTCTGACAGCTATGCTTTGGCTATGCATATCGATACTGACGAAGCTAATGCCGCTTGTGTTCCCGGTAGCTGCTACGGTGAAATTCTTGACTAATCCGTTAGGTATTTATATTCATATACCCTTTTGCAGTAAAAAGTGCAGGTATTGCGACTTTTATTCTGCCTTTCCCACTCGCACTTTGTTGGACGATTATACAAATGCTTTAATAAAGTCTATAAAACAATGGGGCGGTAATATAAACCGCCCCATTGATACTTTATATTTAGGTGGGGGAACACCGTCGCTTTTGAATGACCGACTAAAAAGGGTAATAAATGCGGTAAAGGAAAGCTTTGCTTTAGACGAAAATGCCGAAATCACATTAGAGCTTAACCCCTCGGGTGAAGTAGAGGAAATACTGAAAAATGCAAAGGCGGCAGGTGTTAACAGACTGTCTGTTGGTATGCAGAGCGGAATTGACAGCGAGCTTAAAATCCTCGGCAGACAGCATACCTTTGGCGATACCGTTTATACTGTTGCTAAGGCAAGGAAAATGGGTTTTTCTAATATTTCGCTCGATTTAATGATTGGATTGCCTTATTCAAGTAAAGAAACTCTTACTGAAAGTCTTCAAAAAATAACCGACTTAAACCCCGAACATATTTCGGCTTATATTTTAAAAATAGAGGAAAATACCGCATTTTACAAAATGGCAGAAAATTTCTCTATGCCCGATGATGATTCGGTTGCAGAACAGTATCTTTTAATGTGCGAATACCTATGTAATAAGGGTTACGGTCATTATGAAATTTCCAATTTTGCAAAAACGGGTATGGAAAGCAGGCATAATCTTAAATACTGGCAGGGTAAAGACTATTTAGGTATAGGCCCTGCGGCACATTCAGCACTTTGCGGCAAACGTTTTTATTATCCAAGGGATTTAAAGGGCTTTATGGCAGGAAATATGCCTTTACCCGACGGTGAATCGGGGAGCGGAGAAGAAACCGTAATGCTGAGGCTTCGGCTCAAAGAGGGTATATCAAAAGAGGATTATGTAAACCTATTCGGTGCTGATACTTATAATAAATTTGAGCTTAAAAGTCAGCTTTTTATAAAAAACGGACTTATGAAAAAAGAAAATGACCGCTATTTCCTTACAAATGAGGGAATGCTGATTTCAAACGCAATAATTACTGAAATTTTGGAGGATTTGAATTGAGAACCTTAAAAATTCATCTTATACGCCACGGGGCAACAGATGCCAATTACAGAGGAATGTATATAGGCTCTAAAACCAATATGCCGCTTAATCCCGAAGGCTTTAACGAGTTAAGGCTTTTAAAGGAGGATATTTCTTATCCTGATATTGAGCTTCTGTATTCGTCACCAATGCTTCGCTGTACCCAAACTGCGGCGCTTTTGTACCCGGAAGAAAATATAATTCCCGTTCCTAATTTGACCGAATATGATTTCGGTGCTTTTGAGGGTAAAACAGCAAGCGAATTAGAAGCAAATCCTGCTTTCTGCGATTGGGCGGCAGGAAAACGCACCGCACCGCCAGAGGGTGAAGATAATTCCGATTTTGTAAAGCGGCTTTGCGTAGGGCTTAACCAGATAGTTTTAGATATGATAAATAAGGGCGTAACATCGGCAGGAGTTATTATGCACGGTGGAGCTATTATGATGCTGCTCGCCGCCTGCGCTGTACCACGCCGCCGTCCCGTTGAATGGACAGCTGACCCCGGCAGAGGCTACACGCTTTTAATCACCCCGTCGCTTTATCACAAAAGCGGAATTGTTGAAATATATGACATAATTTAATTCGGAATTCATAATTCGTAATTCGGAATTAAATGTGTTTGCTTCGCAAACGGAATATAAATATTGGGGAAATTTATGAAAAAGGATAATATTGTAGCAGATAAGAGCAAGCTGTTTGCATTAAGAATCATTAAATTGTTCTATTATTTAAGGAATGAGAAAAAAGAATATATCATTTCAAAACAGCTGATGAAAAGTGGGACTAGCATTGGGGCTAATGTCAAAGAGGCTTTAAGGGGTCAAAGCAGACCGGATTTTTATTCTAAGTTGAATATAGCCTTAAAAGAGGCGAGCGAAACCGAATATTGGCTTGAATTATTACATGAAAGCGACATATTAAATGAAAATTTTTTTGAGAGTATTTATGCTGACTGTCAGGAACTAATAAAACTTTTGGTTGCAATAACAAAAACACAGAATGAGGAGTATTAAAAAAATAAAACTATATGGAATTTATACATTAAATGCGCCGCAGGCACCGATAATTCCGCATTACGCATTCCGAATTCCGAATTAAGAAAGAGGTTTTTTATGGACATTTTAAAAACTTTACAAGAGGAGTTTTCTCTAAAGCCGTTTCAGGTGGAAAACACCGTAAAACTTATTGACGAGGGGAACACAATTCCCTTTATTGCACGTTACCGTAAGGAGGCAACTGGCTCACTCGATGACCAGGTTTTACGTGAGCTTTCCGACAGACTTTCATATCTTCGTAATATGGACGAAACAAGGGAGAAAATTAAAAAATCTATTGAGGAGCAGGGTGCACTGACCGAAGAACTGATTGCGGCAATTGATTCTGCGGCAACACTTACCGAGCTTGACGATATTTACCGCCCTTATAAGAAAAAGAGAAAAACAAGGGCTACTGTCGCAAAAGAAAAGGGATTGCAACCGCTGGCGGATATTATTTATGAGCAAGCCCCCGATTGCAAAGAGCCGATAGTATTAGCAGAAGAATATATAAATCCCGAGCTTGGAGTAGAAACAGCAGAAGATGCATTGCAGGGCGCAATGGATATTATTGCCGAAAAGATTTCGGACGATGCTGATGTGAGAAAGCGTATGCGTTTTGTATGCTCGGCTCACGGAATTATAACGGTTAAAGCTAATGCTGAGGATATAGGTGTTTACGAAATGTATGCCGACTATTCCGAAGCGGTTTCCAAAATTCCCGACCACAGAATTCTTGCCATTAACAGGGGCGAAAAAGAGGATTTATTAAAGGTTTCGGTGGATTTCAGTCACGATAAGGCAATGTTTATAATCTCCAAAACACATATTAAAGAGGGCTCACCTGCCACAGCAACGGTAAGGGCCGCCGCCGAGGACGCCTATAGTCGCCTTATTTTCCCCTCAATCGAAAGGGAAATCAGGTCAAGCCTTACTGAGAGGGCCTCGACCTCGGCAATAAAGGTATTCTCTACTAATCTTCAACAGCTTTTAATGCAACCGCCCGTAAAGGACAAGGTTACTTTAGGTCTTGACCCCGGCTACAGAACGGGTTGTAAGGTGGCTGTTGTTGACGGTACCGGCAAGGTGCTCGATACCGCCGTAATATACCCCGTTCCACCTAAATCAAAGATTGAGGAAGCAAAGATTATAGTAAAAGCTCTTGTGCAAAAGCATTCCGTAGAGGTGTTTGCAATAGGCAACGGAACAGCCAGTCACGAAACCGAGTGCTTTGCGGCAGAGGTTATTAAGGAAATGGAAAACGGAGTTTCCTATATGGTGGTAAGTGAGGCAGGAGCGAGTGTTTACTCGGCTTCAAAGTTAGCCGCAGAGGAATTCCCCGAATATGATGTGTCGCTCCGTAGTGCCGTATCCATTGCACGCCGTCTTCAGGACCCACTTTCCGAGCTTGTAAAAATCGACCCGAAAGCCATAGGTGTTGGTCAGTATCAGCACGATATGCCGCCCGCCCAGCTTAATGGCGCATTGGACGGTGTCGTTGAAAACTGCGTTAACTCTGTGGGTGTTGACCTTAACACCGCTTCGGTTCAGCTACTCTCCCGTGTTGCAGGAATTGGTCCTGCACTTGCTAAAAATATCGTCGCTTACCGTGACGAAAACGGCAAATTCAACAACCGCCGTCAGCTTTTAAAGGTGGCAAAATTAGGCCCTAAGGCATTCCAGCAATGTGCAGGCTTTTTAAAGGTGGCAGACGGCAAAAATCCGCTTGATAACACATCTGTTCACCCTGAAAGCTATGATGCCGCCGAAAAGCTGTTGAAGCTCTGCGACTATAATGACAATGACATTAAAAGCGGTACAGCGGCAAACCTTGGAGAGCGTGTGGAGCTCAGAGGTGTTGACAAAACTGCTGAGGAAATCGGCGTTGGTGTTCCAACCTTGCAGGATATTATCAAGGAGCTTGAGCGTCCCGGCAGAGACCCCCGTGATGAGCTGCCGCCACCCATGCTTCGCACCGAAATTATGTCTATGGAAGACCTTAAAATGGGTATGAAGCTTAAAGGAACGGTCAGAAATGTTATAGATTTCGGAGCATTTGTTGATATTGGCGTTCATCAGGACGGTCTTGTTCACATCTCACGCATTACCGACCGCTTTATAAAACACCCGAGCGAGGTTTTAAAGGTTGGCGACATAGTAGACGTATATGTTTTATCCGTAGATGTTGCCAAAAAGCGTATTTCGCTTTCAATCAAGCCGATAGAATAATTTTAACTTTTAACTGAATTGATGTTTTTAGCAAAGCCTTCCCCTCAAGGGGAAGGCAACGATTTTAAAGGTTAAATTTGTTATAAAAGTGCCGAAGGCACACCTTTAATTCCGCATTACGCATTCCGAATTACGAATTATAAAAAGGAAGTAAAAGATGAAACTTAACAATTTAAGGGGCAGCTTAATACTTATAACTGCGGCTTTTATATGGGGTATGGCATTTGTTGCCCAGTCGAGTGCGGCGGATAGCGTACCACCCTTTATAATAAACGCTCTGCGTTCATTTATTGCCGCAATTGTGCTGTATTTATTCAGCCTGGTTACCAATTATAAGAATACGGTGCAGTT
This sequence comes from Acutalibacteraceae bacterium, assembly GCA_045540835.1. Lineage (GTDB taxonomy): Bacteria > Bacillota > Clostridia > Oscillospirales > Acutalibacteraceae > UBA737. Next base: position 8,378 of record JAZQHX010000361.1, read on the forward strand.
TTTTCCAAAGGAAAAGCCGCTAAAAAAACAGTTTTATTGGGGTGGCTTAATCTGCGGTGTGTGTCTTACAATTTCGGTTAATCTGCAACAATTCGGAATTGCCGCTTACCCTGACGGCGCCGCAGACGAGGCACGTTCGGCTTTTCTTACGGCACTTTATGTGATACTTGTTCCGATTTTTTCTCTGTTTGCAAGAAAAAAACTTACAGCGCCTGTCTGGATTGGCATTGTAATAGCCATAGTGGGTATTTATATGCTTTGCTTTTCGGGCGGAATAGGCAGAATATATTTAGGTGCGGATTCGTTGGTTTTCTGCTGTGCGGTAAGCTTTGCACTTCATATAATGGCGGTTGATAAATATGTTGGAATTACGGGCGGAGTGAAGCTTTCTATTATGCAGTTTACTGTCGTAGGTGTGCTGTCGCTTATATTATCGGTAATTTTTGAATTTAAGGATATAAGCATTTCAAATATTTTAGATGCCACATTGCCGATACTTTATTTAGGTATAATGTCAAGCGGTATTGCTTATACATTACAGATTGTCGGTCAAAAGTATGCCGAGCCTGCCGTCGCTTCAATTTCAATGAGCCTTGAGAGTGTTTTTGGAGCATTAGGCGGTTGTTTAATGGGCAAAGCTCTGCAAAGCCGTGAAATTATAGGCTGTGCGCTTGTTTTTGCGGCAATAGTTATAGCTCAGTTACCGCCGATACATATCAGAAAAAAGAAAAGTTAAATAAAAAAACGCTGTATCACTTCGTTTTGAGTGATACAGCGTTTAAGTTTTTTATTCAAAAAGTGGTGTTGAAAAATATCGCTCTGCCGTGTCGGGAAGTACAGTCACTACCGTCTTACCTTTGCCCAACTTCTTAGCAAGCCTTAAAGCGGCGGCAACGTTAGTGCCCGAGCTTATGCCGCACATAATACCCTCTTTTGCGGCTAAGTCTTTAGATGCCTGCAAAGCTTCTTCGTCCTTTATAATGCAAACATCGTCATAAATCTGCTGATTTAAGATTTCGGGAATAACACCGTCACCAATCCCCATCTGAACGTGGGTGCCTATTGAGCCGCCCGAAAGTATAGCGGCATTTTCGGGCTCTACCGCCCAAATGGTCATATCAGGATTTTCGGCTTTGAGTGTTTCGCCTATACCCGTAATAGTGCCGCCCGTACCTATACCCGAACAAAATCCGTGTATGGGTTTTCCAACCTGAGCTAAAATTTCTTTGCCTGTAGCCGAACGCTGAATTTCGGGATTGGCAGGATTTTCAAACTGCTGAGGAACAAAAACGTTTTTGTCTTCATCACGCATTTTAAGGGCTAAATTCAGACATTCCTCAATACAAAGACCTATATTTCCTGCATCGTGCACCAAAATAACCTCAGCTCCGTAGTGGCGAACAAGCAGTCTGCGTTCCTCACTTACCGAGTCGGGCATAATTATTTTTACCCTATAGCCCTTAACTGCACCAACAAGCGCCAGACCTATGCCCTGATTTCCGCTCGTAGGCTCTACAATTATAGTATCCTTAGTTAAAAGCCCACGTTTTTCGGCATCCTCTATCATATTAAGGGCTGTTCTCGTCTTAATTGAACCGCCGACATTAAGCCCCTCAAACTTAACGAGGATTTCCGCACTATCGGGCTCGGTCATATTATTAAGCCTTATCATAGGAGTATTTCCTATGGCATCTAAAATAGTGTTATGAATCATTTTTCTCTCCGAATTTTTTCTATACTTACAATTTATGCCAATTATAACATATTGTTACTTACATTGCAATAATTTAAAAATAGATTTGGTGGGATAAATTGAAGCATTCCTTGGCTTTGACGGGGTTTATGCCCTCTTTTTCGGAAATTTCGCTACCCTCTTCGGGGAAGGAGGGGATTCCTGCCCAAGGCTCAATGCAAAGGTAGGGTGCTCCCGGCATTGTCCAAAGCAAAAGGTAATCGCAACCGGGAAATTTAACCGATACACTTTTTCCGTTTTTGCGGTTTCTGAGTGTTACAAAGCGTGATTTAATATCGGTTAAAATCAAACCGTCAATTTCAAAATATTTATTGTAAAGTGGCAGAGTGTCGCTTTCGTACAGCACAATATCATAATTGCGTGTAAGGTCGGCACCGTCAAGCTTGAAAGCTTTCAATGTCTCCTTTTTTTCAAAAATTACGTCGTAATCCTCAACACCCTCGGGGCAGGCATACGCCTCGTGCGAGCCTAAAGACATATACATTGTGTTATCCGACAAATTCTTGACTTCATAGCCTACTTTAAGGCTTGCGCCGTGAAGTGAATATTTGATTCTGAATTCAAATTCCCAAGGGAAAACAGCAAGTGTATCCTGATTCGATTTTAAAAGGAAAGTAGCCTTAGTCCCACAGCTTTCCTCTACTTCAAATATGGATTTTTTTGCAAAGCCGTGCTTGGGCATTTCGTATGTATTGCCGTTATGGGTATATATTCCGTTTTTAAGTCCACCGCAAATGGGGAAAAGCACGGGTGCTACACCGGTCCAGAATTCGGGGTTGCCGTCATAAAATCTTTCTTCACCGTTTACTGTAAGACGGCGAATTTCAGCCCCTTTTTCCACTATCTCCGCACGGATTATTCCATTATCTAAAACTGTCATTTATATTCAACCCTTCCTTAAATTATAGTTATTATATTCCATATTGCATTATTTTTCAAGTGTGACATAAAGCTTTGTTTATTCATAGAATAAATCAGAGGTGACCTATAATGAACAAAGAGCTAATAGAAAAATATAAAAATGAAATGCTTAATATGTACCGAAGCGCAAAGGCGACGCCCGTAGCGGCAAAACCGCCCGAAGCACCACAGCCTACACAGACCGAAATTGTCGTACAAACCGAAAATGATACCGAGACTTCCCAAGGCGGACTTATAGGAATAGTCACAAGCCTCAGGAGCATTTATCCCGTAAAAGGGGCTAAGGTTACGGTATTTACGGGGAATTATGATGACAATATGCAGGTTTTTGATACCGATTACACCGACGAATCGGGCAGGACAAAGGAATTCAGACTCCCTACACCCGAAAAAAGCCTTTCCGAGACGGCAGGCGCCGCCGATAAGCCCTATGCATCATACAATATGTTAGTGCAATCGGACGGATATATTGACAACATTCACTTAAACATACCCGTTTTCAGCACGATTACTTCCTTGCAGGAATCAAATCTTATGCTCAAAGAGACAGCCGGTGTCGATAAGGGCCCTCAGATATTTGACGAGGGACAAGAATTTACGCTGTGAGGTGACAAAATGCCGCAGATTGATTTTCCCGTAATACCCGAAAATATAACGGTGCATTTAGGTCCGCCGGGAGCGCAGGCGGAGAATATAACCGTACCGTTTGTTGACTACATTAAAAACGTGGCTTCAAGCGAGATTTATCCCACCTGGCCCGAAAATGCGCTGAGAGCCAACATTTACGCAATAATTACCTATGCTTTAAACAGAGTTTATACCGAATATTACCCCTCAAGGGGTTATAATTTTGATATTACAAATTCTACGCAGTTCGATCAGGCTTTTGTGCGTGACCGTGAAATATTTGAGAACATAAGCAATATAGTTGACGAAATTTTTAATGATTATATAGTCCGTCAGGGCAGTATTCAACCCCTTTTTGCCGCCTTTTGCAACGGAACGACCTCTACCTGCGACGGGCTGTCGCAATGGGGAACGGTAAGTCTTGCTAAAGAGGGCAGAACCCCTTATGAAATTTTACAGCAGTATTACGGCAATGATATAAATATCGTAGAGGATGCACCCGTCGGCTTTACCGAGGAATCCTACCCCGGAGTGCCTTTGCGTGTTGGGGATGCGGGCAATAATGTGAAAATTATTCAAACCCAGCTTAACCGCATAGGCAGGAATTACCCCGCAATACCGAGAATAAGTGATGCCGACGGTGTTTTCGGTTTAGAAACGCAGGCGGCGGTAAGAAAATTTCAGGAAATATTCAATCTCACGCAAACGGGTGAGGTTGATAAATCGACGTGGTACAGAATAAAACAATATTATAACGGTGTTAAACGGCTGTCTGAATTGGCGAGCGAGGGTATAAATCTGGCAGAAGCTACATTGCCTTTTGCCGATGAGGTGTCCGAGGGTGACAGCGGAATACCTACAGCGACGGTGCAGTATTATTTGAGTATAATCGCATATTTTAACGGAAATTTACAGCCCGTCCCTTTAAGCGGATTTTTTGATTCTGGAACGGTTGCGGCGGTCGAAAGATTCCAAGCCTTTTACGGTCTGCCCGTCACGGGTGTAGTCGATAATGCTACATGGAATACGATTGATCGCATTTATACCGAAACGGTAGCTGCACTTCCCGACGGCTATCAGGGTGATAACGCAAAGCTTTATCCGGGATATTTTCTGTCCGAGGGTATGCGAGGGGAAAATATTACCGACCTGCAGACCTACTTAAATTTAATCGGCAGTAATATCGAAGCTGTGCCCGTAGTCCCCGTAACCGGCTATTTCGGTGAACAGACCGAGAATGCCGTCAGGATTTTTCAACAGCTTTACGGTATCCCCGTATCGGGAGCGGTCGGTCCTGTTACGTGGTATCAGATTGCCCGTGAATAAGTCGGATCGTAGCCATGTCG
>JAZQHX010000362.1:0-4303 GCA_045540835.1 Acutalibacteraceae bacterium
GCAATTGTAACAGTTATTCCGACAGGTCCCGAAATCGCACTTATTCCGTATTTACCGCCAATTAAATCGACAAGACTTCTCCATATTACCGCACAGTAGGAAATCGAGGTTTTAACGGTCTGTTTAACATAGTTCCCAAAAGTTTTCTCAATACCATACACCTTAAAATCCACAGTAAGGTGGCTCATATTATCAATCTTTTCGGTTTTAAAGGTTACGTCCTTAAGCTCCAATTCTCTGCCTTTGCGTAATACGGTTATATCAATTTTTCCATCATCAATATTAGTAAATGCATAGCCTAAATCGTGAGTAGCATAAATTTTTCTGCCGTCAATCTCTAAAATTTTATCATCAACCATAAGTCCGGTTTGCTGACTTACAGCCCCTTTATCAAACTCAGCAACAACCGTAGAAGTAAATGCCTTTTCGGGTGCTAAAATAATCGCCACAATAATAAGTCCCAGCAAAAGGTTAAAGGTGGCGCCCATTACAACTATTATAAATCTGCGCCACGGCTTTTTATTGCAAAAAGCTCTGCCGTCAGCACTTTCCTCGTCCTCACCCTCCATTGCGCAGTATCCGCCTAACGGGATAAGGTTAAAGGCATAATTAGTCTCGCCCCACTTTTTAGAAAAAAGCTTAGGTCCAAAGCCCACGGCAAACTCGTTGACACGCACTCCCATAAGCTTTGCGGCAATAAAATGCCCGAACTCGTGAATTATTATAAGTATTAAAAAAAGTAATATTGCCACAAGATAGGGCCATACGTTATTCCATAAGTTTAAAATAAAAATCACCGCTTTTATAATTCGGAATTATGAATTCGTAATTCGTAATTAAATGTGTCGGCTAAGCCGACTTTATATATAAGTGCCGCGAAATCCCTCCACCAACCTAAAGGTTGGTCCCCCTCCCTTTAGGCAAGGGAGGCAGGCACACCAATAATTCCGAATTACGCATTCCGAATTAAATATTGTTTCTCACACACTCACGTGCTGCTTTGTCAGTATAAATAATATCATCTAAACCGAAGTCTTTTTTATTTTGCACCGACATCAGGGCTTTTTCCACCAAATCTGCAATTGCCAGGAATTTAATTTTGCCCTCTAAAAACAGCCGCACTGCCTCCTCGTTAGCACCATTTACCGCCGTAGGAGCAAGACCGCCTTGGTTTATAGCTTCAATACAAAGCGGCAGACAACGGAAGGTATCGGTATCGGGCTTAGTAAAGGTCAGAGTACCAATATCCGAAAGACTTAAATGCTCAAAGGCAAACTCACTTCTTTCAGGGTAGGTTAAAGCATACTGAATCGGAAGCCGCATATCGGGTGTACCAAGCTGAGCAATTACCGCTCCGTCACTAAGTTCAACCCCCGAATGAACTATACTTTGTCTGTGCACTACAACCTCAATATCTTTAGCAGGAAGTCCGAAAAGATGCACCGCTTCGATTACTTCGAGTCCTTTGTTCATAAGGGTTGCCGAATCTATTGTGATTTTAGCCCCCATAGACCAGTTAGGGTGGTTAAGTGCCTCTTTTACCGTAACGTTTTCTAAATCCGCTCTTGTTTTGCCAAAGAAAGGTCCGCCCGAAGCAGTAAGCAGAATCTTTTTTACACTTTTTTCGGGTGCTCCCTGAATGGACTGAAAAATTGCCGAATGTTCACTGTCAACCGGCAGAATTTTAACGCCCTTTTCTTTAGCTTTGCGGTTTACGATTTCTCCGCCCGTAACTAAGGTTTCTTTGTTTGCAAGAGCAATTGTTTTCCCTGCTTCAATTGCCGCAAGAGTAGGTCTTAGCCCTGCAATTCCCACAATGGAATTAAGGACAATATCCCCGTCAGCCATTGCGGCTTCACATACACCCTCGACACCTGACAAAACCTTAATATCGGTATCCTTAAGCTTGATTTTAAGCTCATTTGCGGCAGTTTCATTGAATACCGCAACTGTTTTTACCTTAAATTCCCTCGCTTGCTGTTCGAGTAGCTCTATATTACTTCCTGCCGCTAATGCTGTGACTTTATATCCGTCACGTCGGCAGACTTCGAGCGCTTGTGTTCCAATAGACCCCGTAGAGCCTAAAATAATTAAACTTTTCATTATAAAATACCTATTGTAATCATTAAATACATTAACGGCACTATCATTATTATGCTGTCAACTCGGTCAAGTATTCCGCCATGACCCGGAATTAAGCTACCGTAATCCTTTAAATTCACACTTCTTTTTATTGCAGATGCAAAAAGGTCACCAATCATACCTAAAATGCAAAGCGGAACTGTAAGAATAAGGGGTAACACAATACTCTTACCAAAGCAAAGGGTTATAATAAAGGTGAATACCAGGCTTGATACCACACCGCCTATAGCACCCTCAATCGTCTTTTTAGGGCTAATATTCGGACATAATTTGTGCTTACCGCAGGTAACACCCGTAAAATAAGCGCCCATATCGCAAACAGAAGAAAAATTAAGTAAAAGCAAAAGATAGTAGATACCATCGTTATGACCTATTACACCGTTTAAGCAGGAAAAAAAGTATGCGTAAGGAAACGGAAGTGCGAAAAGAGATACAATCTGTCCGAGACCAAACTCCTTATGATTTTTAAGAATCATAATTACGGCAAAAATAAAATATAAAATCATTATTCCCGTTACGGCATAAGACCAATAATTATAAAAGTTTTGAATATAACCCGTAAAGCTATACATAGCATAGGGTGTAAGCGAAAAAATTCTATCAACCAACGCATTATCCGCACCGATTACATACAAAACCGTAAATGCGCAAGCCCCGCTTATAGCCAATTTGTCCTTTATGCCTGCCGCATTGTGCAAAAGCTCATAAACAGCGACAGCCGCAATTATAGCTATTGCTACGGTTATTATAAGCGGCTCCCACACAAGACCTACGGTCAGCACAGCTGCCACAATAGCACCCATTATAATTCCTGAAATAATACGAGTTTTCATATTCAAACGCCTCCAAATCTGCGGTTGCGGTGGTTATATTCGTCAATCGCCTTTTCCAAATGCTTTGGTGTAAAATCGGGCCACAAAATATCCGAAAACCAATACTCCGCATAAGCCGACTGCCATATAAGATAATTAGAAAGACGGTATTCACCGCTGGGTCTTATAATAAAATCGGGGTCGGGCATACCCGCTGTATAAAGATTATCGGAAATTAAATCCTCTGTTATACTGCCGGGAGTCACACCACTTTCGACAATTTTCTTTACCGCCTTGGTAATTTCGTCCCTGCCACCGTAATTTATGGCTATATTAAGGTTCAATCCCGTAGCATCCTTTGAGCCGTCCTCGTCCTTTTTGATAAGCTCTTTAATATCCTCGTCCAACGGCTCTAAATCGCCTATAAATTTAACCTTTATATTCTCGTTCTTAAAATTCTCGGCATCCTTAAGGTAATCCCTTAAAAGATTCATAATACCGTCAACTTCCTGCTTTGGTCGCTTCCAGTTTTCGGTAGAAAAAGCATAAACGGTCAAATATTCAAGTCCGATTTTATTGCAGTATCTTGCAATATTTTTAAAGGTTTTTGCCCCCGCAACATGACCTGCTGTACGTGGAAGTGAGCGCTTTTTAGCCCAGCTGCCGTTGCCGTCCATAATAATTGCTATGTGTCGGGGTAAAACTCTGTCCTCTTTTTTCTTTTTAAAAATAGCCAAAACATTCACCACCACAGAAAATGTAAGGGGCGATACATTTTCGCCCCCTGCCTTTTAAATTAAATTTAGATTTCAAGAATTTCCTTTTCCTTCATAGCTGCCAGTTCGTCAATTTCCTTGCAGTACTTGTCGGTAAGGTTCTGTATTTTCTTCTCGCCGTTTGTAACATCGTCCTCTGTTACGGTGTTAGCCTTTTTAAGAGCTTTAAGCTTTTCAATAGCATCACGGCGAGTATTACGAACAGCCACCTTGCTGTCCTCAGCAACCTTTTTAACTTCCTTTACGATTTCCTTACGGCGCTCCTCTGTAAGAGGGGGGAAGGAAAGGCGGATAACTCTACCGTCATTCTGAGGATTTATACCAATATCCGAAGTAAGGATTGCCTTTTCAATAGTCTTTAATGTAGAAGCGTCCCAAGGCTGAATCATAAGTACACGGGGTTCCGGTACAGATACAGCCGCCATCTGCTGAATGGGTGTAGGAGCACCGTAATAGTCTACGGTTATACGGTCAAGCACAGAAGCATTTGCTCTGCCTGCACGGATTGTTTTGTAGTTTTGCTCCAAAACACCTATGGTCTTATTCATTTTTTCTTCGGTATTCTTAATAAGC
>JAZQHX010000363.1:0-1651 GCA_045540835.1 Acutalibacteraceae bacterium
AACTTTACCAACAAGGTCAGCACCAACGTCAGCAGCTTTAGTGAATATACCGCCGCCTACACGGGCGAAAAGTGCCATAGAAGAAGCTCCCATACCAAAGGTAAGCATTGCGCTGGTAATTGCATCGGGAGTGAGTTTAAATACTACTTTAAGTAAGAAGAACCAGATTGAAATATCAAGAAGTCCCAAGCCTACAACAGTAAAGCCCATTACCGAGCCTGCTGAAAAGGCAACTCGCAAACCACGGTTTAACCCCTCACGGCAGGCATTGGCAGTTCTGGCATTAGAAGCAGTAGCTATCTTCATACCTATAAAGCCGGAAAGTGCAGAGAAAAATCCGCCGGTTACGAAAGCAAAAGGAACAAAATAGGTAAGCAAGCCGAAAAATGCCATAACGAGAAGTATTAAGAACATAACGGCAAAAAATACACCTACTACGACATATTGTCTTTTTAAATAGGCATTTGCACCTTTTTTAATCCAACCTGAAATCTTTTTCATAGTGTCAGTGCCCTCAGAAAAACCGAGTACACGTCGAGCAGTAACGATTGCAAAAACAAGCGCTACTACTGAGCCCAAGAATGTTAGCAAGACAAGTAAATTGTCCATCAAATACAGCTCCTTAAATTTTATTGGAATATTATTTTAATATATTTGATATTTTTTTGTCAATATATTCCGTCAAAAAACTACCATTTAGATATAAATTGACTTGTTTTTACAACAAAAACTGTATAATTCCCCAATGAAAAAAGGATAAAAAATCATATTAAATTAAATTTTTATTAACAAATCATACTAATTTTCATTATATAATACTAACAGAAATTGATTTATGAGGTAATTTTATGAATATCTGGTATAGATTTTTGCAGTTTATGAGCGGTAGGTACGGCAACGATAAGCTTAACAATTTTTTAATGATAACCGCAGTAGTGATTTCGGTTTTAAATTTGATTCTTCGCTCGGTAATTTTATTGCTTGTGGCAAATCTTATTATAGTCTATGCCGTTTTGCGTATGCTATCACGTGATTTTGAAGCAAGACGCAGGGAAAACTATTGGTTTAACAATAAGATAAATTATTTTAAAGGTCAAAAAGAACTGTACGAAAAGAAGAAAAACGATAAATCTCACGTTTACAGAAAATGTCCTGCCTGCAAAGCGGTTCTAAGACTTCCGCATCGATTAGGCAAACACACAACGGTATGTCCTAAGTGTAACAGGGAATTTAAGGTTAATGTCAGGAAATAGTATAAATACGGATAAATTTTATTTGTTTGTGTGGGGCGGCAATCTGCCGCCTTTTTTATGTTTAAAAAGAATATGCAATTATTTATATAAACGGAGGTATAAAAAGGTTTACTTTTAAATCATTTTGGTGTAAAATATTTTAGAATCGAGGTGTTTTTATGAAACGAATTGTTATAGTCGGCGGCGGTGCAGCAGGTCTTATGGCGGCAATAAGTGCGGCTGACAAAAATGACAGCAACTGCGATATTACGGTTATTGAAAAAAACGAGCGTGTGGCCCGCAAGGTAATGATTACGGGAAAAGGAAGATGTAACGTTACAAATAACTGTGATATGGATACCTTGATTTCATCAGTTCCACGCAACCCTCGGTTTTTGTATTCTGCTTTTTCAGCTTTT
>JAZQHX010000364.1:0-1913 GCA_045540835.1 Acutalibacteraceae bacterium
GAGGACGAGGAAAGTGCTGACGGCAGAGCTTTTTGCAATAAAAAGCCGTGGCGCAGATTTATAATAGTTTTAATGGGCGCCACCTTTAACCTTTTGCTGGGACTTATTATTGTGGCAGTTATTTTAGCACCGGGTAATGCCTTTGTTACAACAACGGTTGATAAATTTTATGATGGCGCAATGAGCGAGACTACAGGACTTGCCGTAGGTGATGAAATATTAAAGGTTGACGGCAGAAAAATTTATACTGTATACGATTTAAGCTATGCCTTTACTAATGTTGATGACGGGAAAGTTGATATGACCGTTTTGCGTGACGGTAAAAAGGTTGAGCTTAAAGATGTAACCTTTAAAACTGACAAGGCAGAGGGTATAAGCTATATTACTACTGATTTTGATTATAAATTGGTAAGGAAAACGCTTGGTAATTATATAGGTCAGACCATTAAAACCTCGATTTCCTACTGTGCGGTAATATGGAGAAGTCTTGTCGATTTAATAAGCGGCAAGTATGGAATAAGTGCGATTTCGGGACCTGTCGGAATAACTGTTACAATTGCCGATGTTGCAAGGCAAAGCCTTATGAATTTACTCCCGATTATGGCGCTGATAACCATAAATTTAGGACTTTTCAATCTCTTGCCGATACCCGCTCTCGACGGTGGCAGACTTTTATTTATCTTAATTGAAATGATTTTCAGAAAGCCTATACCTCAAAAGTACGAATCAATAGTTCATGCGGTAGGCTTTGCATTGCTCATAGGATTTATGCTGATAGTTGCGGCAAAGGATATTTGGACGCTTATATTTTAATGCGGAATGCGGAATGCGGAATTCGGAATTATCGGTATGCCGCAAAGCGGCACATATATATAGTCGGCAAAGCCGACACATTTAATTACGAATTACGAATTCATAATTCCGAATTAAAAAAAGGTGGTATTTATGTTTACTAACGATAAAACGGTTAAGGTTAAAGCAGGAAATTTAGAAATAGGTGGAGGAGCGCCTATTTCCGTTCAGTCAATGCTTTGTGTGCGTGTTCACGATATTGAGGGTAATGTTAAGCAGGCTAAGGAATTAGAAGCGGCAGGCTGTGACATTGTGCGTGTTACCGTGCCCGATAAAGAGGCTTTGAAAACGGTCGAGGCGCTGAAAAAGAATATAAAAATTCCCCTTGTAGCAGACATTCATTTTGATTATAAACTTGCAATTGAAAGTGTTTATGCAGGGGTTGACAAGGTAAGAATTAACCCCGGTAACATTGGCTCGGACGATAAAGTAAAGGCGGTGGCCGATGTCTGCAGAAAGGCAGGAGTACCGATAAGAATCGGTGTGAATTCGGGGTCGCGTGAAAAAAATATTCTTGCAAAATACGGGGCCGTTACTCCCGAAGCTATGGTAGAGAGCGGACTTTATCATATATCCCTTTTGGAAAAATTTGATTTTAACGATATTGTGTTATCCCTTAAATCGTCCGATACGGTTACAATGTACAAGTCCTACGAACTGGCGGCAGAAAAATGCCGTTATCCTCTGCATTTAGGTGTGACCGAAGCCGGGACTGAAAATATGGGGATTATAAAATCCTCTGCAGGAATAGGCGGACTTTTACTGCGTGACATAGGCTCGACAATAAGAATTTCTTTGACCGATAACCCCGTAAAAGAGGTTGAAGCGGGAATACGTTTGCTTAAAGGAATCGGGCTTAGAAAAGACGGTATACGTTTTGTTTCCTGCCCTACCTGCGGCAGAACGGAAATTGACCTTATAGGAATTGCAAAGGAAGCCGAAAAAAGGCTTTTCGGCTGCAAAAAAAATATAACGGTGGCTATTATGGGTTGTGTAGTAAACGGACCGGGAGAAGCGAGTGCCGCCGACATAGGAATCGCAGGCGGCAAGGGCTGTGGAGT
>JAZQHX010000365.1:0-8264 GCA_045540835.1 Acutalibacteraceae bacterium
AAGACCGCTTGGCCTCCGACTTGCTTTGGTTGAAAAGGGCTTTGCCGAAAGCCGTGAAAAAGCAAAAGCACTTATAATGTCGGGCATAGTTTATGTTAATAATCAGAAATCGGATAAGGCGGGAGTAAGCCTTAAACCTGATGATATAGTTGAAGTCAGGGGAGACACCTTAAAATATGTAAGCCGTGGGGGACTCAAACTCGAAAAGGCGGTAAGCAGCTTTTCGCTTAGTCTTGACGGGTTTGTCTGTGCTGATATTGGCGCTTCTACAGGAGGCTTTACCGACTGTATGCTACAAAACGGTGCTAAAAAGGTCTATTCGATTGATGTGGGTTACGGTCAGCTTGCCTGGAAATTGCGAACTGACGAAAGGGTTGTAAACCTTGAACGCACCAATTTCCGCTATGTTACCAAAGAGGAAGTGCCCGACGAGCTGGATTTTGCCTCGGTTGACGTTTCTTTCATTTCTCTTTCCCATATTTTGCCCGTTATGCGCACCCTTTTAAAGGATGGCGGCACGGCAGTTTGCCTTATAAAACCGCAGTTTGAGGCGGGCAAGGAAAATGTAGGCAAAAAGGGAGTTGTAAGGGAAAAATCGGTGCATATTGCAGTAATAGAAAAAATAATAAATCTTATAAAGGAAACCGAATTTTCGCTTCTGGGACTTGATTTTTCACCCGTTAAGGGACCCGAAGGCAATATAGAATATCTATGTTATATAAAGAAAACCGATAAGTGTGAAATTCTTAGTGATGTTACGGCAGAAAGTGTTGTAGAGGCTTCGTATAACGCACTTAATGTTTAGAAAGGAGTGTCGCTCGTGGTAGTTGCTGTAATTCCCAATCTGGATAAGCGGGGTGCTGCCGAAGTAATAGAAAAATTGGGTATAATACTCAAAAAAGAAAATATTACCGCCTATTTGCCGGACAGTATTTGTGCTACCGATTTTTTACACGCCCCCGAAGATGAGCTTTATTCTTTAGCCGACGTTATAATTACTATCGGCGGTGACGGTACAATAATCCGTTATGCAAAGCGTGCGTCAGAGGACAATAAGCCGGTGCTTGGAATAAACGCAGGCAGAATGGGCTATCTTGCAAATTTAGAGCAGAACGAATTAGGACTTATTTCTAAACTGAAAACAAAGGAATACTTTGTTGAAAAAAGAATGATGCTGTCGGTTACGATTATGGAAAACGGCAAAACGGTGGGCGAATACTCTGCAATTAACGATGCCGTTATTACAAGCGGTTACATTTCCCGAATAATTGATGTTTCGGTAACCGTTGGGAGCGACTCAATAAACTACCGTGCTGACGGACTTATAATTTCCACTCCTACGGGGTCAACCGCCTATTCAATGTCGGCAGGAGGGCCGATTATAGACCCATTAACACAGAGTATGTGCATCACACCTATATGCTCACATTCTTTGTCTGCAAAGCCTATACTTTTAGGCGCAAATAACGTAATTAAGCTTAAAGCTTTTTCAAAAAAGCGTACCGATATATATCTTACGGTGGACGGCAGAAAGGTATCGCAAATAAAGCCCTATACCGAAATAATAATCAAAAAATCGGAAAGAACGGCGCAGTTAATACGACTTAATGACCGTTCATTTTATAAAACGCTTGCATATAAATTCAAGGACGCAAGGAGTATGTAACAGTTGAAACGAAAAAGACAGGAAATGATTCTCGCCCTTATTAAAGAAAGGGTTTGCTTAACCCAGGAGGATTTGCAAAACGGATTGCTTGAAAAGGGATTTAATGTAACCCAATCCACCGTATCAAGGGATATAAGCGAATTAAAGCTTTCAAAGGGCAGAGACAAGGATGGAAAATACCGCTATCTTTCAAATGAGGATGCGGAAATTAAGGACAGCCGAAGCCATTATAAAACACTTATTTCACGCTCGGTTAAAAGTATTGATTATGCGCTTAATAACGTGGTTATCAAGTGTAATGCAGGAATGGCGTCAAGCGTTTGTGTGGCGGTGGACGAAATGTTCGGCGACAAAATGTTAGGCTCGTTAGCAGGTGAAGATACTATAATAATAGTTACTTCCTCAAAAGAGGATTCCGAGAGTTTAACTAACAGTCTTAAATTACTTTTGTAAAAAGGAAACGATATGCTTAAATATTTACATATTGAAAACATAGCTGTGATTGAGAGTGCTCAGATTGAGCTGTCGGGCGGCTTTAATGTTCTCACCGGTGAAACGGGAGCCGGTAAATCAATTGTAATAGATGCAATAAATGCGGTGCTCGGTGAGCGCACCAGCAAGGATTTAATTCGTGCAGGCTGTGAAACGGCAAGCGTTTCTGCATTGTTTGGTGAATTAAGTGATGATATTACCGACCGCTTAAAGGAATATGATATAGAGCCTGACGAGGACGGAAATGTTCTCATAACCAGAAAGCTCAGCCTTAGCGGTAAGGGTATGATTAAAATTAACACAAAACCCTTTACGGCGACGGTACTAAGGGAAATTTCCGCCTTGCTTATAAATATTCACGGTCAGCACGATAATCAGGCGCTACTTAATCCCGAAAAGCATTGCGGTTATATTGATGCGCTGGCAGGAAATGCAGAAAAGCAAGCAGAATATTATAAAGAGTTCAAAAATATTAACCGTATTCGTAAAGAATTGCAGGCGCTCGAATGTGACGAGGACGAAAAGCAACGCAAAATCGAGCTTTTGAAATATCAGATAAAAGAGCTTACTGATGCTGACATAAAGATAGGCGAAATTGAAGGGTTAAAGGAAAAGTTAGAGCTTGCTGAAAATTACGAAAAAACCGTAAAGGCGCTAATGGCTGTGAGTGAAAGTCTTTCGGGAAATGACGATAATGACGGTGTGCTGATTACCCTTAAAAACGCCGAAAAGCAGCTGGGTATCCTTAATAACGAGCGTATGGAGCAGCAGCGTGAAAGGCTTAACGAGGCAATCTCGCTTTTAAGTGACGTATCTGACGACACCCAAAAAATGCTTGACGGCTACGATTTTGCTGATTTTAACCCTGATGATATTAACTCAAGACTTGACTATTTGTACAGGCTTATGTTAAAATACGGCAATAGCGAAGAAAAAATGCTGGAGTTTTTGGAAAAAGCTCAAAAGGAACTTGAAAATATAACCTTTTCCGATAAAAGGATTGAGGAGCTGTCGAATGAGCTCGATTTATCCAAGGAAAGGCTTATAAAAGCAGGCGATGTTCTTACAAAAAGCCGTCAGACAGCGGCAGAAAAATTCCAGAAGGGTGTAACCGAAATCTTAACATATCTTAATATGCCGTCGGTAGATTTTAAGGTAGATATTAAGCAGGGACGGTATACCAAAACGGGGTGTGACACCGTAGAATTTATGATTTCGGCTAATAAGGGAGAGAGCGTAAAGCCTCTTTGTAAAATTGCATCGGGCGGTGAGCTTTCCCGCACAATGCTGAGTATTAAGAGTGTGCTTTTAGACAAAGACCCGGTTGCTACTATGATTTTTGACGAGATTGATACCGGTATCAGCGGTTATGCGGCGGACAGGGTAGGCGAACAGCTTTTAAGGGTATCGTCCGGCAGGCAGGTAATATGCGTAACCCATTTAGCACAGATTGCCGCCAGAGCCGATAATCATTTGCTTATAGAAAAAACGAGTGACAGCAGTCGCACTTATACAAAGGTTTACCCGCTTTATAATGAAGACAGGGTAAAAGAGGTCGCAAGAATTATGTCGGGCGGACCTATTACAGAAAGTTTATATAATTCCGCAAAGGAACTAATAGATAGGAGTTTAAAGATATGAAAATTTATGATGAGTTGGTAGCCAGAGGACTTATAGCTCAGGTTACTGACGAGGAAGAAATCAGAGAGCTTGTAAACAACGGTAAGGCAACCTTTTATATAGGCTTTGACCCCACAGCAGACAGCCTGCACGTAGGTCACTTTATGGCACTTTGCCTTATGAAGCGTTTGCAGATGGCAGGAAATAAGCCTATCGCCCTTATCGGTGGCGGTACAGGTCACATTGGCGACCCTTCGGGCAGAACCGATATGCGTTCTATGATGACTGCCGAGCAGATTCAGCACAACTGCGATTGCTTTAAAAAGCAGATGAGCCGTTTTATTGAGTTCGGTGAAGGCAAAGCCCAGATGGTTAACAATGCAGACTGGCTTTTAAAGCTTAATTACATTGATGTTTTGCGTGAGGTTGGAGCTTGCTTCTCGGTTAATAATATGTTAAGAGCCGAATGCTACAAGCAGAGAATGGAAAAGGGACTTTCTTTCCTTGAATTCAACTATATGATTATGCAAAGCTATGACTTCTATCATCTTTTCAAGGAATACGGCTGTAATATGCAGTTCGGCGGAGATGACCAGTGGAGCAATATGTTAGGCGGTACCGAGCTTATACGCAAAAAGCTCGGAAAAGACGCTTTTGCTATGACAATTACTCTGCTTCTTAATTCCGAGGGTAAGAAGATGGGTAAAACCGCTTCGGGTGCAGTATGGCTTGACCCCGAAAAGACCAGCCCTTACGAATTTTATCAGTACTGGCGCAATGTAGGCGATGATGACGTGCTTAAATGTATCCGTATGCTTACATTCTTACCTCTCGAGGAAATTGACAAAATGGACGAGTGGGAGGGCAGTCAGCTTAATACTGCTAAGGAAATTTTAGCTTTTGAGCTTACCAAATTAGTTCACGGTGACGAGGAAGCCGAAAAGGCTCAGGCAGCGGCACGTGCTATATTTGCAGGCGGCGGCTCACACGAGAATATGCCCACAACCGAGCTTTCAAGCGGTGATTTGACTGACGGCAAAATCGGCATACTTGATATGATGGTAAAAGCAGGTCTTGCCGCATCTAAGGGTGAGGGCAGACGTCTTGTTCAGCAGGGCGGTGTCAGCGTAAATGACAATAAGGTTACAGACCCTGCAACAATGTATACTGCGGACGATTTTGCATCAGATTTTATTCTTAAAAAGGGTAAAAAGGTGTTCCATAAATTCGTGCTCAACTAAAAAATACTCCCTCTTTTTCGGAGGGAGTAAAATTTTAACAATATAATATAAATTTTTTAATAAATATGCGGTAATATAATTTAGTAGAATTTTTTATGAGGTGGTAGCTTGCCGTTTTTAATTATAGGTTCAGCAATTCTTATTTGTTTTATCGCTGTTATTATGTATTTTTTCTCGATTGCCTTTATAAAGCACGATATAGGTGACGTTGATGACCTTGATTCTGCTGTAAACAAACCGCTTATAGAGTATAAGGAAAAAATCAAGTCGGGAATGGACTATATTTCCCAAAGGGATTATAAATGGGTTAAAACCGTAAGCTATGACGGCTTGGAGCTTTCCGCACGCTATTTTGATAACGGGCAGGACAAAACGGTGATTTTGTTTCACGGCTACCGTTCCTCTGCTTTAAGGGATTTTTCCTGCGCTGTTGGAATGTATACAAGAATGGGATTTAATGTCCTGCTTTGCGACCAGCGCAGTCACGGCAGGAGCGAGGGCAGACTTATTACATTTGGCGTAAAGGAAAGCCGTGATGTATTAAGCTGGATAGAATTTGCAAATGCACGTTTTGCGCCCGAAAAAATCGTACTCGGCGGTATGTCTATGGGAGCTACAACGGTGCTTTTAAGCTTAAAACACCCACTCCCCTATAACGTAAGTGCGGTTGTTGCCGATTGCGGATTTACTTCCCCCGTAGCGATTATTAAAAAGGTTGCAAAACAGCATTTTAAAATTAACGCTACATTTTTTATACCTTTTCTTAATCTTGCCTGCCTGATTTTTGGAAGATTTTCTATAACTAAGGATTCTACCGTAGATACGGTTAAAAACAGCGATGTGCCGGTGATGCTTATACACGGCGAGGCTGACGGTTTTGTACCGTGTGAAATGTCGCAGGAGACCTACAATCAGTCGGGAACAAACGGTCATTTGCTGCTTGTAAAAGGTGCCGACCACGGACTGAGCTTTCTTGTTGATGAACAAAGGGTAGTAGGCGAAATTGAAAAATTTTTAGAAAAATATGTATAAGTAAATTAGAAAAATATGTATAAGCAAATGATGGTTGACTTTTACTATAATATTTAATAAAATATTATATGTAAAGGATTATATATTTTGAAGGGAATGTAAGATTATGACTAAATACAGGCATTTTGCATTGGTACTGGCTATGCTGCTTATGATGACCTTTGCTGCCTGCTCCCCTGTTGATGAGGATTACGGAGAAACATCTAAAGTATCCGACGTTTCCGAAGTATCTTCTGAAGAAAATACAAAAGCGGCGGAGGATAAAGGACCGCTTATAATGTCGTCGGATAGGGTTATGTCCAAATATTTTGATATAAGCCTTTTCGATGAAGAAAATTATGCCGATATTTATTTGGGGCACGACTTCGATATTGAGGCTTTATATTCGGGTAAAAAGCTCAATGTTCCTACCAATATAAGAGAGGCTGAAGTAAACGGTTGGAAATTGGCAAAGGGTAATGAATATAACGAAAATTCCTTGGTTTTTGCTTATGAGACTATTGATGCTACTATTGTAGACGGCGAAGGCAATAAGCTTAAGGTTCAGTTTTATAATTCCTCACATTCTTCCGTAAAGCTTTCGCAGTGTAATATAGTTAAATACCGAATTGAGAATGAGTTTTATATCAAGCCTAAAACCTATGAAAAATTTGATATAAACGGTATAAACAACTCAATGGCTATAACCGATATTATAAATGTTCTGGGTACACCCTCACATTTTTACAGAGTTTCGGATAAGTCGTATTATCTTGATTATTTTATTTCTAAGGAAGACCGCCGCAACGGTATAACCGTTTACATCAATCCGCTTGAGGATTGTATTACGTCGGTTGAATTCTCGTATTACGAATAAAGGTGTTATAAATGGAAAAAAACTTATTTTTACCGGCAGATGTTTTGTTGCCTAAAAAGGATTTTAAAGAATGGTCGGTTATTGCTTGCGACCAGTATACCTCCGAGCCCGAGTATTGGAGCGAAACCGAAAAAGCGGTCGGAGATAAGCCATCGGCTTTGAGAATTATATTGCCGGAGGTTTATTTGAGCGAGGACGACAGTGAAAAAATCAAAGCAATAAACAGTACTATGGACAGCTATCTTGAAAACGGGGTTTTCGATTGCTACGAGAATACTATGATTTACACCCGCCGTACTTTGAAAAACGGTGCGGTGCGCCACGGTCTTGTAGGACTTATTGATTTGGAGGATTACAGCTATAAGGTGGGAGCCGATACACTTATTCGTGCTACCGAGCAAACTGTGGTTGAGCGTATTCCGCCAAGGGTTGCAATCAGGCGTGATGCTTCTATTGAAATCCCCCACGTAATGCTGCTTATAAATGATGAGGACAGAACCGTTATAGAACCGATAGCAGAAAATACCGATGGGCTAATAAAGCTTTATGATTTTGATTTGATTCAAAACAGCGGTCATTTGACCGGCTATGCCTTAAGGGATACCGAAGTTAAGGCGGTTAATAATAGCCTGAAGGCAATTCTCGATAAAAATGAGGACGGTCTGCTTTTCGCTGTGGGTGACGGCAACCATTCTTTAGCTACCGCTAAGGAGTGCTACAACCAGGGTTGTGGCTCAAGGTATGCTTTGGTTGAGGTTGTTAATATCCACGATTTATCCTTGGAGTTTGAGCCTATTTACCGTGTGGTATTCGGCGCCGATTTTTCGCTGGTTGACGATTTCTTAAAAGAATCAGGCGGTGAGTATTACGGTGAGGATGCACAGAAATTTACCTGTGTTTACGGTAATGAGATAAAAGAAATTTCCGTAAAGCCTGACGGTACATTACCAATAGCTACCCTTCAGGGCTTCCTCGATAAATACTTAAAGGATAAGGCTTTTAAAATAGATTATGTTCACGGAATAGAAAACACGAAAAAGCTGTGTGAAAATAAAGCGGCGGTAGGCTTTTTGTTCGAGGGTATGGGCAAAAGCGAATTATTTACCGCTGTGGCTAAGGACGGTTCTTTGCCACGCAAGACCTTCTCAATGGGCTGTGCGGACGATAAACGTTTTTATCTTGAGAGCCGTATAATTAAGAACTGAGTATAATTTAAGTGCCTGCTCCCCAACTAAAAGGGAAGCAGGCATAATGCATTATTATAAGGTTTTTTAGCTATGTAGATAGGTGTTTTAGAATCGGCAGAATTGATGTGTCTTATTAGTAGGACAAAAATTGTCGAAATTAAGTATACACT
>JAZQHX010000366.1:0-3492 GCA_045540835.1 Acutalibacteraceae bacterium
GATATTCTATGCATATTTTATCATAATTTTGATATAGTGTCAACAATTTTAACATCCCTGGTTATATTTACATTTCCGAATGCTTTGGCTATACCAATTATAAAAAAAGAGACTTTTTCACCAATTTAGTGAAAAAGTCTCTACAGTTTAAAGCTGCTTAAAGATTTTCTTTAAGCAGCTTTATAATAACTATTAGCAAATTATACCGTAAATCAGTAAGCCGTATCCGTTATTCGATGATTTGACCGTAATCTCCCTTACAGACGATTGGCTTTCTAATTCTATTTTCATAGAGTTAATAATATAATTTTCAAAGTTTTTGTCATAACCGAACTCGGCAAATTTTACGGCATTTTCGGATACGGGATTTATCCTTGAAGACAAATTAGTTGTAAAAACAGTTGTAACATCAACACCGTTTTTTAATGTATATATCTGCCTCTTTCCATCAGCAAAGGTGATATTAAGTGTCGCAACATCTTCACCGTATTCACCTGAGAGCGGATAGCCTTTATTCAGTCCCACAAGACCTATAATTTCGAGACATTCGGCGGAAACATCACATTCAAGCTTTATTTCATTATCGCCCTCTATTAACATAGGTACATTATTTAAGCTTGTATTATTCTCTAAAACAGGGCCTTTTTTAAGGTTTCTGCGTCTCATAAAAGGTGCGGTGCGTTCCTTTTCGGCAACCTGAGCAAAATAATCATTGAAACCGACCGGACTTATATCACTCAGCAGATTTTTACCCTTTAGCTCCGTATTATTTACCGGAACATACCAAAAAGGATCTTCTTCGGGTAAAGTGCCGATTTTTCTTATACCCTCGCAGAAGGTGTCATATATAAGTGTAGGCTTGCGGTCTTGTGTTACAAGACCTTCGGATAAATTACCCTCTATACAAGCAGGTCTGCCACGGTTAAAATCATTCACTTCCGCAAAGCACCAGAAAAATGCACCCGCCAAAGCACCCGAATCAGAGGCATCAAGATAAAGCTTATTCATTTCACTTAAAAATTCCGAAAGAATCTTTGGGTTGTTATAAAGATAATGCCCACCCCATTCAGAAAACAGAAGCGGCTTGTCATTAAGCATTAACGCCGATTTACGGGAACGGTCAAAGGTCTGGGCATAAGGGTGCATTGTATAAAAATCAAAGCCACAAATATTGTAATATTTGAGCGTGTCCTCATTACTCATACAATTTGCGCCCGAAACCATTCTTGTAGGGTCATATTCCTTACAAGTCTTTGCGCTGTCAATTAAAAATTGCTCTGTGAATTTACACTCGTTAAAGCAAAGCCAGAAGGCAATACTCGGGTGATTTCTATCCCTTAAAATGGTTCTTTTTAATACTTCAATACTGCCGTCGCTGATTTCAGGATTTGAAGTATCCGACCACCAAAGTCCGGGCTCTTCCGATACAAAAAGACCTATTTTATCGGCAATATCGAGAATTTTCTTGTTATGCGGATAATGCACAAGTCGTACAAAATTACAACCCATTTCCTTAATTCTTAGCATATCCTCTTCCATTTGTGCGTCGGTCGGGCAATGACCGCTATCATTATACATTTCGTGCTTACAGACACCGCCCAAAAACACAGGTTTTCCATTTATAATAAATCTGTGTTTATCGCATTTTATCTCACGGAAGCCGATATTGCAGGTATAGGTATCCAGAACTTTTCCGTTCTCGGTAAGTTCTACCTCAAGCTCATAAAGCTCGGGGCTTTCAGGTGACCATAGATTAACATTAGGCACATTGTGGGTTATAAACTCACCCTTTGCAGGCTGTATATAGGAAATAACCCTTTCCCCGTTATAGGAAAGCTGTATTTTAAACTCTGCGTTCTCAGGATTAGTACACTTTGTTTCTACTGTAAGCTCTGCCGAGATATAATTATTTGTAATAACGGAATGGGCGAATACATCTTCTATGTAATTCGCACTTTTATACTCGACAGTAACATCTCTTATTATTCCGCCGAAATTTTCCCAACCGGCTGTCGGTCCAAAAGCGGGTGCTATATCCTCAAGCTCAACAAGAAGAGTATTATCCTTTTCTTTTGCGATTTCGGTGATTTCAAAGCAATATTCGCAATAAGCCACCATATCACCTAAAAATTCGCCGTTTAAATACACCTTTGCAGAATATGTTATACCGTCAAATTTAAGAAAAATTTTATCGGCAGTATAATCCAAATCAAAGCTACGCTTACATTCGCTATGACCCACCGCAAGGCAGGAAAAAGGCACATTTATAGGACTGAAATTTCCCTTTCCTATTCTATATTGCCAGATACCGTTTAAATCTTGAATTTTACTCACCTATGACACCTCCGATACATTGTATAGCGTATAAAAGCGCTCCTAATAAAACCTGCTCCCCGTCGAAATTTGAAATTTTAATATTAAAACTTCTGTTATCAACAGGTTGAGTATATTTTTTGAGTGCTTTATTAAGGTCTGCTTCAAAATCGGCATAATCCTTGGTAACACTTCCGCCCAATACTATCGCTTCAGGGTCAATAAGGTGGTAAACAGAGGATAGTGCCAAACCCAATTTATCGGCGGCAAGCCCGATTATTTTTTTCATTTCGTTGTCGCCTTCACGTGCAAGGGTAAAAACTGTTTTTGTATCAGTTTTATCACCTCTTACGGTGGTGGCGGCATTTGCTATTGCCGTACCCGACGAATAAAGCTCTAAGCAACCCTTTTTGCCACAGGGACATTCTTTTCCATCAGGCTCTACCGTTAAATGACCTATTTCCCCTGCAGAAGAAAGTGCACCTGACAGTATTTTTCCGTCGGCAATAATTCCTGCACCTACTCCCGTGCTTATTGTAACATAAACAAGCGGGTCTGCACCTTTTGCTACACCTATAATACTCTCAGCCAAAGCCGCACAGTTTGCGTCATTTTCGAGATATACGGGTAAGCTCAAAGCGGTTTCCAGCATTGCTTTTATAGGAACATCACGAAAGCCCATAGTAGCAATATGAATTATTCTCCCCTGCTTTACATCAAGAGGACCCGGGCAGGCAACCCCACAAAAGGCTACCTGCTCTTTTTTTATGCACTGATTATGGCACAAATCCTCATAAGTCTCTTTAATTCTCCTGACAAGACTTTCTGCACCGTCTTGTGGTTTTGTGGGAAAGCTTTTTGTAATTATTGGTGTAGCACTGCTGTCAGCTAAAGCAACAGCAGTTTTTGTACCACCAATATCAATACCCAGACAGTATTCCATTTTATTTACCTAAAGCCTTTAAAAGCTTGGCGGTAAGACCGTGCATACCGAAGCAATATGCATAACGGTCGATTGAATTTTTAAGCTGATAGTTTACATAGCTTTCACCGTCTACGCCTACCTCTTTAAGGTTAGAGAGCATCTTTTCGATTTCAGCCTTAACAGCAGGAGTTTCGTATGTATAGTGACCGCAAATATCGGTAATCTGTGCAGTAAGTTCTTTATCTTCGAGCACC
>JAZQHX010000367.1:0-9220 GCA_045540835.1 Acutalibacteraceae bacterium
CCGCCAAATTTTTCTACAATCATTCTGCCTATACCGATTAAATCCTTAGCCTTGGTTTTATAAAGACCGCAGGTTTTTATAAGTTCCTCTACCCTTTTAAGCTCTGCATTCGCCATACTTACAGCTGTTGGGAATTCCGCAAAAAGTGCAGGAGTTACCATATTAACCCTTTTATCGGTACACTGTGCAGACAATCTTGTTGCTATAAGCAACTGGAATGCATCGGTATATTCTAAAGAACATATTGCATCGGGATATTTTTGTTTTAAACCACTAACTGCGGCTAATACTCTATCTTTCTTACGCATTGGCACTCTCCAATTTAAGGTCACCGAATTTTATAAGTTTCAGCTTGCGCATACCCTCACATACTCCGAGTGTAATCACAGCCGGCAAAACAAAATGCATAACTATTATTTCGAGTAAAGCCACAACCGGTGTAAAGTCTGCCGCTAACATACTGTCATACGCCATAAACTGACCTACAAGCCCTGCTGAACCCATTCCTGCACCTATATCATTACTTACCATTTTAAGCAGAGCCGATGATATGGGACCCAAAATTGCACTCGAAATTATAGGCGGCAACCACAAAATAGGTTTTTTAACTAAATTCGGCACCTGAAGCATTGAAGTACCCAGTCCCTGAGCTATAAGACCGCCAAATTTATTTTCCCTATAACTCATAACTGCAAAGCCAACCATATGACAACAGCAACCTACGGTTGCGGCGCCCGCAGCCAGTCCGCTTATTCCCATTGAAAGCCCGATAGCCGCCGAGGAAATTGGCAATGTAAGAATAATACCCATAAGCACCGATACAGCCACACCGCCAAAAATCGGGTATTTATCAACATTTACGTTTACAAGCTGTCCTATCCACAGCATTGCCTTTGATATGTAAGGACCTACAAAAAGACCTGCCATTGCACCCGATAAAAGACATACAACGGGAGTAACTATTATATCAACCTTGGTTTTTCCTGCAACCAAAGCACCTAATTCTATTGCTACCAATGCGGCAATGAATGCACCTAAAGGTTCACCGGGTTTCCCAACTGCAAATGCAGTAGTGGCAATTGACGGGAAAGCACCAATCATACCGCAAACCGCCGCACAAACGGTTGTAAGCGGAGCCGACTTTAATTTGCAGGCAACCCCGACACCGATTCCTGCCCCCGTAAAGGTTTTCGCAATATTTCCTATATTGTTAATATAAACCGCTACGGAATTATCGCCTACAAGCTTTGAAATCTGACAAAGGATTGTACCGATAATAAGGGTAGAAAACAAACCGTAAGCCATACCTGAAAGTCCGTCAATAAAAATTCTCTTAAAATAATTCTTTACCATTTTTTACATTCCTTAATTTAAGATTTTCAAATATTATACAACATTCAAATAAAATTAACAATAGTGTATACTGAAAAAAATTCTCCTAATAATAAATTTATTAAGCAAAGGAGAAGCAAAAAAATATGAAAACTATTGCTTTTTTTGATACCAAATCCTACGATAAGGAAAGCTTTTTGAAATTCTCAAGTGATGAATTAAGCTTCCGTTTTTTTGAAAACAAGCTTAACCGTGATACGGTAAGTATGGCGGCTTGCTGTGATGCGGTCTGCGTATTTGTAAATGACACCATAGACAAATACGTTATAGAACAGCTCGAAAAGTTCGGTGTTGGAATAGTGGCATTAAGGTGTGCAGGATACAACAATGTTGACCTTAAGGCGGCTCGTGGCAGAATATCGGTTGTGCGTGTACCTGCCTATTCTCCATACGCCATTGCAGAGCATACAATCGGTATGATTTTAATGCTTAACCGAAAGCTGCATAGGTCATATATCCGAACAAGGGATCATAATTTTTCGCTGGAAGGGCTTATTGGCTTTGACCTTAAGGGTAAAACGGTGGGAATTATCGGAACGGGAAAAATCGGTAAATGCTTTGCCGATATATGCTGCGGATTCGGTATGAAGATTTTAGGCTTTGACCCGTACGAAAACAAGGATTTTTGCGGAGAATATGTAACACTTGATAATCTATTGCAAAACAGTGATATTATATCTCTGCACTGTCCTTTAACAAAGGAAAACCGCCGCATTATAAATACAGAAACCTTATCAAAGGCTAAGGACGGCGTTTTTATAATAAATACTTCACGTGGTCAGCTTGTAGATACAGGGAGTCTGATTGACGGACTAAAATCAGGAAAGGTCGCAGCGGCAGGACTTGATGTTTACGAGGAAGAAACCGAAATTTTCTTTGAGGATTATTCCGACGAAATCATAAAGGACGATACCCTTTCGACCTTGATTTCTATGCCGAATGTAATTGTCACCTCTCACCAAGCCTTTTTAACACGTGAAGCTTTATCAACAATTGCGCAAACCACCGTAAAGAATCTGAAGGATTTTTTTGATAATAAAACATTGGAAAACGAGATTACCGTTTGATATTTTAACTTTTCGGTCTTGTAATCCAACTAAAAAAATGGTATATTATTTTCGGTGATATATATTACTGAAAATTTTGAGGCTTTGTATTTATCACCCGAGCTTATAAACAGAAAAAGCCGTATTATTGAAAGTATTGATGAGGACGAAAAATGATTATAATGTCGGTTGATTTAGGCAAGGCACGAACGGGTATTGCAATTTCGGACAGCTCTGAAAGCTTCGCATTTCCGAAAGAGGTTATAACCGAATACAATACCGAGCGTTTGATTGAAAAAGTTTGCCTTAAAGCGGAAGAATACTCAGCAGAAAGAATTGTCGTAGGGCTTCCTAAAAATATGGACGGAAGTATTGGTTGGCGTGCGGAAGAATGTAGCGAGATTGCGGAAAAAATCAGGCAAAAAAGCGGTAAGGATACCGTAATGTGGGACGAACGCTGTACTACTGTTTCGGCACATACTGCCCTCAATTTCACCGATACACGTGGCAAAAAACGCAAAAATGTTGTTGACGCCGTAGCCGCTGTGATAATTTTAGAGGACTATCTTTCATACAGAAAAAACACAGAAACAAAAGGAAAGTAAAATGTATAAATTTGAAACACATCTTCACACAAATGCTTGTAGCGCCTGCGCCGTTTCAAGCGGTAAAGAAATGGTAGATGCCGCAAAGGAAAACGGTTTTTCGGGCTTTGTTATAACCAATCATTTTTATCACGGCAACACCTGTGTAGACAGAAATCTTGACTGGTATGATTTTATAGATGCTTATCGCAATGATTACGAAATCACCCGTGAATACGGCGAAAGCAACGGTATTAAGGTATTTTTTGGCATTGAAGAAGGCTTTGCCCCGGGAAAGGAAATGCTGATTTACGGTGTAACCCCCGAACAACTGATAGAGCACCCGGAATTTATAATGTTAGGTGCTAAGGAAAAGTCCGATTTAATTCATAAATTGGGAGGTATTACTATCTGTGCCCACCCGTATAGGAACAGAGCTTATATTCCCGACCCTGATACCGACCCCGACATTACGTTATTTGACGCTATTGAGGGTTACAACCGAGGAAACCCTGACAACGAAAACGAAAAAGCCGTAGTATTCGCCAAGCAAAACAAAATGATTATAACTTCGGGCGGTGATATTCATTCCGCTGCTGCTTTCGGTCCTTCGGGAATAGCATTTGATACCGAAATTACCGATTATGACGATTTTGTAAATCGGGTTAAAAAGGGTGACTTTAGACTTATAACAAAAAATGGTTTAATATAGCAAAAAAGAGGCTATTATGCCTCTTTTTTTTGTTCGGTTTCTAAACGGGAGAAAGTATCAGGTAGTACTGCCAATCGGTAATAAAGCTTTGTAATATCATAAATTATCTGGGCTAACCAATCATTTGTACAGCCTTCGCCTATTCTCCATTGCCAGTTGTTTTCATCGGTTGCTGGGGTGTTAATTCTGGCGGTATTGTCAAGACCCAAAAAGTCCTGCATCTGCAGAATAACGGTATCAGCAGGAGTAGCCATAGCGGATTTTATAAAAGCCCAGTTAAAGCTTTCGTTATCGGCTATCCTTAAATAATCTTTTAGATATTTAAGCGTTTTTTCGGGTAGTCCTTTCATATAACCTATTGCAGTATCATTATCGTGAGTACCCGTGTATACAACACAATTCTTTATTATATTATGCGGTAAATAGCTGCTTTCATATCCCGGCTCAAAAGCGAACTGCAGCACCTTCATTCCGGGAAAACGAGTATATTTAAGCAGGGCTCTTACATCATCGTCAATCGTGCCTAAATCCTCGGCAATAATATTAAGGCTGCCGAGCTTTTCGTTCAAGGTATCAAACAATTCTTTGCCCGGGCACTTAATCCATTTACCGTTCTTTGCATTTTTATCACCGTAAGGGATACTGTAATAAGCGGAAAAAGCCCTGAAATGGTCTATTCTTACAACATCAAAAAGCTCTGCACAGTGTTTTATTCTCTTAATCCACCAGGAAAAGCCGTCCTTTTTCATATAGTCCCAATCATATAAAGGGTTACCCCAAAGCTGACCGTCAGCCGAGAAAGCATCTGGCGGACAGCCCGCAACGGCTTTAGGTGTATAATCCTTTTCTAACTGAAACTGTTCGGGACAGCTCCAGACATCTGCGCTGTCAAGGGCTACGTAAATCGGAATATCCCCTATAATTTTAACACCGTTTTCGTTTGTGTATTCCCTTAACTTTTTCCATTGCGAAGCGAAAAGATACTGCACAAACTTGTGAAAACCAATATCCTCTTTAAATTCGGTTTCGGCTCTTTTTATGTACTCGGTTTCTCGCATTAAAAAGCCTTTTTCCCATACATCGAACGACGCTTCATTATGATAACTCTTTATAGCCGAATAAAGTGCAAAATCGTTAAGCCAGAATTCGTTTTCATTAGCGAATTCCTCGTAATCGGAAGGAATTTCTTTCTTAAAGCTATCATAAGCCGTTCTTAAAATTTTGTACTTGCTTTCATACATCTGAGGATAATCAACCTTAGAATAATCCTCTCCCCAATCGAGGGCTTCAATATCGGTTTTAGTTATATATCCGTCCTTACAAAGCATCTCTAAATCTATAAAATACGGATTTCCCGCAAAGGCTGATACCGACTGATACGGCGAATCACCAAAGCCGGTAATACCTGTCGGCAGAATCTGCCAATAGGTCTGCCCTGCCTTTCTCAAGAAATCAATAAAATCATAAGCCGCCTTGCCCAAAGTACCAATACCGTACTTAGAAGGCAAAGAAAAAATCGGCATTAAAACTCCACTTGTTCGCATAAATAAACTCCTTATTAAAACTATCTTTCTGTAAAAAAGATTCAAAGTTTGATTCTTTTATTTTTAAGCTCGCTGTAAAGCATTTTGGCAATATAGTGGGAATTAGCAGATGCCTTTCCCTTTGCGTTTCCCAAAACCGCCACGCCAAGCTTTAATTTTTTATTTAAAATAATTGAGGTGCGAAATGTCCCTACCCCGCCTACGTGCCAAAGTTGATTTGAGCATTTATAGGTATGCCAACCTATGCACATAAGGTGATTATCGTTTTTTAGGGCAGAATTTTCACAAACGG
The DNA here is from genome assembly GCA_045540835.1 of Acutalibacteraceae bacterium. Taxonomy (GTDB): domain Bacteria; phylum Bacillota; class Clostridia; order Oscillospirales; family Acutalibacteraceae; genus UBA737. The sequence goes on from JAZQHX010000367.1 coordinate 5,571, forward strand.
TATGGGCTGAAGTTATATAAGACTCATTGCTTTCTATCTGCAAAGCAACATAACGAAGCAAATCCTCGATATTACTTACCATGCCTCCCCCTGCGATGTATGGGTTATCCTTTTTCCACACCCAAAAGGGCAATATTTTTTTACCATTAGCAGCAAGAGGTGTACGACTTTCGGTTGCGACTTCAACCATGGTGTTATTAAGCCCCAATTCCTTTTGAATAAACTCCTCAAAAAGCACCGAAAATTGTTTTTTTGTAACCGATTCAGCAACCAAGGCGAGAATTGCAAATGCAAAATCCGAATAACCGTATCGCACCTTTGGTTTTAGAAAACGGCGCCGCTCAAGACATTTTATAACCGTTTTAACGGTACAGTCTTCATAAGGATTCTTTCGGGCATACCCACTTAAAATCAACTGCGGCAAAGTAACCTCTAACGGGGTTAAATGATGATAGCCGGCGGTATGGGTAAGAAGCTGATAAATAGTTGGATATTTGCCTTTTTTAAGAGACAGAATTTTGTCTACTGTATGGTTAATATCCAGCCTTTCTTCCTCGCAAAGCTTTAAGATAAGGTGTGCCGTTACAGTTTTTGAAACCGAGCCAATATCGTAAAACAGACCTTTTTCTTCTGCGGGATTACCAAAAACGTAAAACCTGCCATCTTTATAAAGACCAACAGTCAGTCGATTATTTTCAGAAAGTGCAAGATAATTTTTTATCTTTTCAGCGGTCTTTAAACGGAGATCGGCATAATTCAACGAAACAATATCCATAAAACTTCCCATTTCCATTTTATCTAAAGTTATTTTTTTGAATTCGTTCTAACTAAAAGCACAACCGTTTCCACATGGTCTGTATGCGGAAACATATCAACAGGTTGAATACGTCTTGGTCTATAACCGTTTTTTACAAAATAATTTAAATCCCTCGCTAAAGTTTCGGGATTGCAGGAAACATAAACTATTTTTTGGGGTGCGAGGGTTACAACAGAGCTCATAAAACGCTTATCACTGCCTGCTCTTGGCGGATCCATAATAACAACGTCCGCCTGCTCGCCCGCAGCCGCCATTTCAACCATAAAGTCGCTCGCATCGGCTGTGTAAAACTCTATATTTTCAATACTATTTCTTTTAGCATTGAATTTAGCATCACGCACAGCATCGGCATTTATTTCAACACCAATAACCTTTTTTGCATATTTTGAAGCAAGTATTCCGATTGTTCCCGTACCGCAGTATGTATCAATTACGGTTTCGTTTCCGCTAAGACCCATATACTCAATAGCTTTACCGTAAAGTACGGTAGTCATAATCGGATTAACCTGATAAAAGGAACGAGGTGAAATACGGAAAACAGAATCAAAAATTGTATCTTCAATATAACCGTCACCATAAAGAGTTATACTTTTTTCACCCAAAACAAGACTTGTAAACTTGTTATTTATATTCTGCACAATTGTGGTTATTTCAGGGTGTTTTTTAATAAGTGCGTTAATAAATGACCTTGAAGAAGGAAAAATCTGCGTACCCGTAACCAACACAACCATATACTGCCCTGTATAGTAACCACGTCTTACAAGCACGTGACGTAAAAAACCGGTCATATTGTTTTCATCAAAGGGTTTTAGTTTAAAGGATTTTAGCAGTTTCCTGATTGTTACAATAATTTCGTCCGCCTTACTGTCCTCTATCATACAAGAATCTATCGGTACAATTTTATGGGTTGACGACTGATAAACACCCGATATAATTCCGCTTTTATCTTTTGAAAATGCCGCCTGAACCTTACATCTGTAATGTATTGGATTTTCCATACCGATTATTTCTTTAACACGGCAGAATTTTCCCAAAAGCTTTATTACTTTAATTTGCTTATGTTTAAGTTGTTCCTCATAAGTAAGATTCTGCAACTGGCAGCCACCGCATTTTTTATAATGTGGACAACCGTTGCCTTTACCAATGCGCACTTGTATCTTTGAGGAATCTTTTTTCTGTAACGGTTTTTTACCGTAATTATTCATAAAATAGCTCCTTGTTTACGATATACTAACTTTACTCAGCAATGCACAGCATTCCACATGACTCGTTCTTGGAAATAAATCAACAGGAGTATACTCTTTTAATTCGTATCCGTTTTCGGTAAATATTTTAATATCCCTTGCTAAAGTTGCAGGGTCGCAAGAAACATATACTACCCTTTCAGGTGAAAAATTATTTGCAATTGTATCTATAAGCTCAGGTGTAATACCCTTTCTCGGTGGGTCAACTATTACCGTTTCGGGGTGGATATTGCGTTTTTTAAGCTCACTTGCGGCAGAAGTTGCGTCACCGCAAATAAATTCTGCATTACTTATCTCATTGATTTTAGCATTAAACTTTGCATCTTCTATCGCTTGCGGTACAATCTCAACACCTATAACACTTTTTGCCTTTCCTGCCATAGAAAGCCCTATTGTGCCAGCACCGCAGTAAAGGTCAAGTATGTCTCGGTTTTCAGGACACGCATACTCGCAAGCCTTATTATAAAGCTTTTCTGCCATATTGCGGTTAACCTGATAAAAGGACAAGGGCGAAAGCCGAACCTTTACACCGCAAAGTATATCGGTAATATATTTTTTACCGTATAAAACCTCGCACCTATCCCCCAATATAACATTGGTATCCTTTTGATTTATATTTATCTGAACGCTTTTAAGTCGGTCACCCAAAAGAGAAAGCAGAGCATTGGTTAATTCGTTTGCATTAGGCAGAGTATCTCCGTTAATAACGGCTGTAAACATTATTTCATTTGTAACTTCTGCAATACGGATATAAATGTGCCTCAAAAGCCCCTTATGCTTTTCCTCGTCATAAATGCTGATATTATTATCCTTTATCCACTTTTCTGCAACCGTTATAATCTCACCAAAAACTGAAGGTTGGAGCTTGCAATCCCCGCAAGGTATAATGCGGTGAGAATGAAAAGCGAAAAAACCAACCCTTCCGTCAAGCGATACGGGATATTGTGCCTTATTGCGATAGCATTCTACCCTATCGGACGGAATAATCGGTTGAGGTTTTAAATCAACACCGCCTATACGCTTTATAACCTCATAAACCTTATTCTCTTTCAAATTGCATTCCGCCTCATACGAAATATGACGGTAAACACAGCCACCGCATTTATTAAAAACATCACAATCGTTATCAATTCGGTCGGCAGACTCGGTTATAATTTCCAATGCTTTACTAAAGGCATAATTCTTTTTAACCTTTAAGGCTTTTACTTTTACGGTATCACCAACAGCGGTAAGGGGGACGAAAACAGCCATACCGTCATATTTTCCGACACCGCTACCCTCGTTAGTAACATCGGTTATATCTATTATAAATTCGTCATTCTTTTTCATTATTTATCACCGTTTTGTTCCTGCCAGATAATATCGAACAGCTCATCGGCTCTTTGCTTATTATCCGACAAATACAGAAAACCGAAAAGACACTCAAGACCGGTAGCTGTATGATACTCACCGCCTGTGGCACTTTTCGGTGTAGATGATGTGTGAAAATTACGTCCTCTTTTAAAAACAGACATTTCCTTTTCGGTTAAAATATTCTCAATAACCTTAAAAGCCTTTGCTTGCGCAGAGGCTTTTACATATTCAACCGA
>JAZQHX010000368.1:0-3427 GCA_045540835.1 Acutalibacteraceae bacterium
CCTCTAAACGGTCAACAGTAAACAAACGCAAGGAAGCATTATCAGTATAATATTCTTTAGGTGTATTAGTTGCTCTTAATTTAAACTGATTATTTGACTGACCTGATAATAAATAAACATCGCCAAAATAAATATTTTTAAGCACCTTTTTTTCACCGTCAAGATTAACAGTCATTTCATAAGGACCGCCATAATCAAAAGCAGGCAGTTCAACCAACCATTTATCAGAGCTTGAATTAAAGGTTGAAGTAACACCGGAAATATCAACAGTAACCGAACCGCTTCCGATACCGAATATGTAAACCGGCTTTTTTGCTTGCAAAATCATATTATCAGAAAAAATTGGATTAAGCTTCATTTTAAACACCTCAACGAATGTACTTTTTTAAATTATAAAACAAAACGCCCAAAAATGCAATAATAACCGCACATTAAAAGATTTTTTAATATTTTTGTATTTTTGTGGAAAGGTATAAAAAGAAATCTTTTTTTGGAGGTATTAAAATGAAAAAAAGAATTATATCCCTTGCTTTAAGTCTTGTATGTATTTTACTGACAGCAGGACTTGCAGGTTGTGGTGAAAAGAAAAACGAAAGCAGTGTCTATCTTCTTAACTTCAAACCCGAATCCGCCTCGGCTTACGAGGAATTAGCCAAAAAATATGAAGCGGAAACCGGTGTTAAGGTAAAGGTAGTAACCGCTGCTGCAAACACCTATGAGCAAACATTAAAATCAGAGATTGCAAAATCAAATGCACCTACTATTTTTCAGATTAACGGACCTGTTGGTTATGAAACATGGGATGATTATTGCCTTGATATTAAGGACAGTAAGTTTTATTCCTTCCTTACCGACAAAAGCCTTGCAATAAAGGAAGATGGCGGTGTTTATGCTGTTCCATACGCAATTGAAGGCTACGGCATAATTTATAACGATGCCATTATGAAAAAATATTTTGCTTTAGAAAATAAAAAAAGCACTTTAAAATCAGCCGAAGAAATCAAGAGCTTTAAAGAGCTAAAAACAGTAGTAGAAGATATGACAGCCCATAAAAAAGAACTTGGTATCAAGGGGGTATTTGCTTCTACTTCCCTCGCTGCAGGAGAAGATTGGCGCTGGCAGACACATCTTTTGAATATTCCGCTGTATCACGAAATAATGGAAACGGGCGAAGACATTGACGCTTCGTTAGCACTTTTAGATGCCGACGAAATTAAGTATAAGTATTATGAAAACTTTGAAAATATTTTTGACCTATATATAAATAATTCCGTAACCGCTAAAACCCTTTTGGGTTCAAAATCAGTTGCAGATTCAATGGCAGAATTCGCATTAGGGGAAGCCGCAATGGTACAGAACGGTAACTGGGCGTGGTCACAAATTGCCGGTGTTAAAGGTAATACCGTAAAAGAAAGCGATATTAAAATGCTGCCTATTTATATGGGTATCGACGGCGAAGAAAAGCACGGTATATGTATTGGAACAGAAGGCTTTTTGGCTATCAACAAAAACGCAACAAAAGAACAGCAGGACGCCTCTTTAAAATTTTTAGAATGGTTGTTTTCAAGTGAAACAGGTAAAAAATACGTTAAAGAAAAATTAGGCTTTATAACTCCTTTCAACACATTTACAGAAAACGATTTGCCGAATGACCCCTTAGCAAAAGAAATTTCAAGATATATGAAGAATACAGACTTTAAAAATATTCCTTGGTCATTCACCGCTTTCCCGAGCGACACATTCAAAAAGGAAGTTGGAAACGGCTTGCTTGACTATGTTCAGGGAACAAAAAAGTGGGAAGATATTCGTAAGGTTATAACTGATAAATGGAAGAGTGAAAAAGACTAATGAAAAACCCTGCAAAACGCTATTTTTTCATATTTGTTTTTCCAACCCTTTTAGCCTTTATAATTGCATTTGTTGTTCCGTTTTTTCTCGGTTTGTTTTTGTCTTTTACAGAATTCACAACCGTTACAAACGCTACCTTTGTTGGGTTCAAAAATTACGTCACGGCGTTTACTCAGGATGCGACCTTCTTGTCATCACTGTGGTTTACGATTAAATTTGCCGTACTTGCGGTAATTTCAATAAATGTAATAGCCTTTACGTTGGCTCTGCTACTCACCAAAAATATACCCGGAACAAAGCTTTTCAGAACGGTATTCTTTATGCCTAATCTCATTGGAGGTATTGTTCTCGGATATATATGGCAGGTCATAATTAACGGTGTACTGTATAATTTTGAGTATTCAATTACTTCAAACCCGACATTCGGATATTGGGGACTTATAATCCTTATGAACTGGCAAATGATAGGTTATATGATGATAATCTATATCGCAGGAATACAGAACATTCCTACCGATATTCTCGAAGCCTCTCAGGTAGACGGAGCCAGCGCCTTTACAACACTCAGAAAGATAATAATTCCTTCAGTGATGCCGTCTGTAACAATCTGTTTGTTTCTTACTATCACAAACTCATTCAAGCTGTTCGACCAGAATTTGGCCTTGACCGCAGGTGCGCCTGCTAACAAAACCGAAATGGTGGCGCTTAATATTTATACTACCTTTTACGGCAGAAATGGTTATGAGGGTGTGGGTCAGGCTAAAGCGGTGGTTTTCTTTTTGATTGTAGCACTGATAGCTTTAGTACAGCTAAAACTAACCCAGAGAAAAGAGGTCGAAAGCTGATTGAAAAGCAAGCTTTTAAATACGGTATATTTTATAATTCTTACAGCTTTGGCAGTTGTCTTTATCTATCCGGTTTTTGTGGTACTGATTAACTCCTTTAAGCTTAAGTTTTCAATTGCAAGCACACCTTTTTTATTGCCTACTCCTGAAACCTTTACAGGTTTTGAAAACTATACCGAGGGAATAAAAAACACAGGTTTTCCTGCCGCCTTCGGCTGGTCGCTGTTTATAACGTTTTTTTCGGTAGCGTCAATAATAATCTTTACTTCAATGACCGCTTGGTATATAGTAAGGGTTAAAAGCTTTTTCACGGCAATTCTTTATTATGCTTTAGTTTTTTCTATGATAGTTCCCTTCCAAATGGTTATGTTCACAATGTCTAAAACCGCAAACGTATTAGGGCTTGACAATCCTCTGGGAATTATTCTTATTTACACCGGTTTCGGTTCGGGACTTTCAGTTTTTATGTTTACCGGATTCATAAAAACCGTACCTTTAGGCATAGAGGAAGCCGCAACGATTGACGGTTGCAACAGTCTGCAGGTTTTCTGGCGTGTTGTATTCCCGATTTTAAAGCCAACGGCAATAACGGTTGCAATACTCAATAGTATGTGGATTTGGAATGACTATCTATTGCCTTATCTTGTAATAGGAAATGATTACCAGACAATACCCGTCGCTATTCAGTATTTAAAGGGCGGTTACGGCTCTGTGGATATGGGCGCTATGATGGC
>JAZQHX010000369.1:0-7340 GCA_045540835.1 Acutalibacteraceae bacterium
GTCGTTTACTACTTCCCAGTCGGTCTGTGGAGTATTCATATCGTTATCATTACGGAATTCAAATCCACCAACTGCGGCCTTAGTTTTGCAGTAATCCTCAGCAAAGAGGAAAACCTCAGCATCTTTAAGTCCCGTAATCTGAATCTTACGGCGGTATTTTCTGTTAGCGGGTGGACATTCCCTGGCACGTAAAACACCATCTTTTTGCTTTACAAACGCCCTGCATTCTCTGTGTTCGCACCTGCCAAAAGTGTATTCGGCGTAGCCGTCGCAAAGCTTTGTATCAAGGCCTGTAAGCAACGGAGCACCTAAGTCGGTCTTAAGATAAGTTTTTGTTGTAGTATTGCGGTTATAAACCGAGAAAAAAGCCGCATTGTCACTTCTGTGTAAGGCCATTGACGGTAGCTTTACGTCCTCACTTTCGGTTTTGAAACGGATCGATATTCCGTAATTCTCCAAAGCCTTAAAGAGTTGCTCAATCCCACCGTTAGTATCTACCTTAGCGCCTATATTTTCGGTCTGATTTAATGCTGAATTACTACCGTAAAAAATGATTTTTCCGCCATTTTCTGAAAACTCTTTTAATTTTTCGGTAGCCTTTTGGTTATTGATTAAGGCAGGAACAACCAAAATTGATTTTTTATAAACGGATATTGGGTGACAAGAAAAATTGTCGGTCGAAACAGCGGTGGATAGTGGGAAACCGCTATTTAGTGCGTCCTGCAAAAATGTGTCCCCGTAATACATCTCGCTCAGTAAATCACCATCATTTGTGGTGTATTCTCTCATAGGATAAACCAACACTATGTGGGAAGGCTCGTCGGGTGCATTCTTTTCCGCCTTTAATAAGTGGGGGATAACCTCATTTGCACAACAGTCGGGCATATCTCCAAAGCTGTTATCAATCGAAAGCATGGAAAGTATTGTCGGGCTTTGCACCTTGCCTTCTTTATCTATTCGGGAAAGCGCCATAGGAAGATAAATGTCATACGGGCTTTGCTCATAGCGGTCATACCAAGGAGAATTAACCCACCAAATATCGTGAATATAATATCGGAATAAATAGTCATTTTCGGGAATCTCGCAGTTGCGTGTAAGCTGACCTAAAAGCTCAATTCCTATGTTGTCATTCAAGGCCGCCCAAGGCGAATTAGGAGGCGGTGTAATACCAAAATTTCCGTTGTAAATATCGTAAAGAGGTACACCGTCAGTAGCGTAATCTATGCCTACGGAATAGTTGGTTCCACGTGTCATAAGTGGAACATCGGGGCAGGCATCACGGAAATATTTCCAGAATAAAACGATTTTTTCTTTGGTGGCGCCAAGCTTGTCGGGGTAAAAGTTTTTACCGTCAAAAATTTTACCAAATGAGTCCCAAGGATTATAGGAAAAGCCCATACCGTTTGAAAGCCACAGGAAATCGAAGCCCATATCCTTAATGAAAATATTGGTTTGCTTGCCTAAAAGTGTTCCTACGGGTGTGTTTTCGGGAAGACCGTCAGGGTATGCGGCGTAAGGATAGTTATCACTTTTGAGCAATGCAGTAGAATCAACAAACCCGAAAGAATCGCAGCCGTTACCCTTGCAGACTTCCTTGTGACGGTTATACTTAAAATCGGAAATTGCAAATTCGGGACCTATATCAAAGGTTTCGCCTACAAGTATTGTGGACTTCGGATACTGCCTTTTGCCCTCAGCCTTTAATTCGTCAATTACCGTTTTAAGGATTCTGTAGGTCATTACGGGCGGATTTTCCATATACAACTGCTTAAAGTGGTGAATATTTGAAGAGGAGGGTTCATCCTCTGGAAGAAGCGGATTGTTAGCCGTTCCTAAAAAATAACTCCACTCAAATTTTTTATCGAGGTCACCCGTGTAGTCAATAATTTCACTGCCGTCAGCAGTCCACAGCATAATCGAAATTTCTTTACGGTTTTTTATTAGCGGTCGCCATTGCATAAAAAGCTCTTTACAAATCTTTTTAATGTAGTCAGTATCGGTCTTTTTAAATGGTTTTAAGCTCATTTCAAGTGTAACACGTTTAAACATATATTTTCCCTCAAATCTTTGTTAAATTTATACCCGACATTTTTGCGAACAGTTCAATTTCCTTTAAATGATTGCCTACTCCCAAGGCTAAATGATGTGTAGGTCCGGCTGAACACCATTTTTCTATCCATTCGGTAACGGGAATATCGAATTTACATTTTGTATTGGTATTGCCCGTTTGAGGAATTGCCCCCTCAATTGATTTTCCGCTTGATGCCACAAGCTTTAAATTGCCGTCTGCTCCAACAGAGCAGGAAAGCAAAGAAATATCACCCGTTTTAAGCTTGAATTCAACCGATATTCCGCTTCCCGATTTTCCGTGGAATTTTTTAAGCTTTCTGAGTATCGGTTGTTCGTTGCTTATATTTATATTGTGTGGGCCGTCATGTCCTATAAGCACTATATCCTCGGTAACGTCAAAGGGGTGAAGCTCTGCAAAGGAACCGCCCGCTCCGATTTTATTCATTATAAGCATTGCGGCGGCGGTTTTTAGGTCGGCTTCACCTGCAAGGGGTATGCCTTTGCTTGTAAGCAGGGAATTACCTATTATCAGATTAGATGCTATTCGTTCGTACAAATTATTGTTTTCGCCCTTGTAAAAATAAGCAAGTGCGGTAAGACCGTTGTTTTCTACCAGTTTATCAAGTCCAACTGCTGTGCGTGCAGACCATTCTAAATCGTTGTCCTTTACAAAATCGGTAAGTGGGTCGTTAGAAGGCTCTTTTATTTGGAAAACCGATTTGATTTCCTCGATTTTAGTTTTAATTTCATTATCGCTTGCCCCTTGAACATATTCGGCAAGCTCGCACATTTCAAGCATTTTAACGTGCGCTCCAAAGGTTTTCGCAAAGGCGGTCGGGTCGGTGTTCATATCGTACATACCGTCGTATGTATGACCTAAATATCCGAATTTTGAATACTTAAATGCGGCAAGCGCTTTTATTGCGTTTTCAAGCTCGGTAATGCGTGCTTTGATGCGCTCTGTGTTATTTGCTGTTTCTACTAAAAAGAAGGGCATTGGTGCGCCGAGTCTTTCATATACACCTGCAAATTCAGGCATAGAGCAAATATCATCATTGCAAAGCTGTATATATGTAGTTGTTTTTGTTAAATCCAGTTTATCGAGCGGCTGTATACCCACGAGAATTTGCGGCACCTTTAAATACTTTGCAAAGGGAAATACAACAGCCGAAGTAATATAGGTGGACATAACTATGAATAAAGCATCAATATCGGCAGTTTCGGCTTTTTTAAGGGCAATATATGAAGTGTCAATATCATCTGCATACCCTAAATCAATAATATCCGAATCATCGGAAAAATATTGCTTTAGGTCATTTTGCTTAGCCATAAGCTCTTCTTTAAGCCCGTTGAATTGTGGCCAATAAATAAAATGCCCCATTCCTATAATTCCGATTTTTGCTTTTCTTGTGTGACGCATAACCACTTTCTCCTATAATCATTATTTTAAAAATATTATACCATCAGTCAAATTTTAAGTAAATAGATATATCGACCTTAAAACAGGACAAATCGACCTTAAATTCCGATTGACATATTTAGCAAAAACGTTATAATTTAGGTAGAGGTGGGAATTTTGCAAAAAGAATTAAATGAAGATTTCGACTTTGATGTACCGTCGATTTTACTGGCTCATAAATTCGCTTATACACCCGGTAGTACATATTCGATTTACGAAAACGGCAGAAAAATTTCGGGTTTGGTGTATAGTATTAGTGGAAGTGTATTATATAAATTCAAGGACAGGGAAATAGTCTTGGATTCGGGGAAAATGATTTTTTTGCCTGAAAATTGTGCTTACACTGCAGTAAATACCGGTAAAGAGGATTTTTCGCACATTACCATAAACTTTGAAATAACCGGACTTAAAGACTATGCCCAGCCGTATGAAGTGGTAAATGTTGACCTTGGTTTAAATGAATTATTAGAACGGATTTTGAGTGTATGGACCGAAAAAAAGCCGGGGTACAGACTTAAGCTTAAGTCGGTGTTGTATGAGGTTTTGTACAGGTATTTCAGAAGTATTGAAAAAAGTCACCGTACCGAGGAGCATAGTAAAGTAATGCCTGCAAAGCGTATACTTGACGAAAAATACCGTGAAAATATACCGATTTCACATTTGGCTGCCCTTTGCGGTTTCAGCGAAACACACTTCAGGCGGACGTTTTTAAAAGCCTTCGGTTATTCTCCAACAGAATATAGACTAAAAAAACGTATCACCCTTGCAAAGGAACTGCTTAAAATAGGGGAGCTTAGCATCAGCGAAATTGCTTTGTATATAGGCTTTGAGGATAGCAATTATTTCAGCCGTATTTTTAAAAAGGTGACGGGAATCACACCCGGAGCATTCAGAAAAAAAGGTGAATCGGGAAAATAAATCCCGATTCACCTTAAAATATCAAGTATTATTCAGTCAAATCTTTTACATTATTTAGTTTTTCAATACAGCTTTTGCAAACTGTATAGGTTTCAAAGTCTATACATTCTGTAAGCGAATTGCAGAAAATGCAGGCAGGGCGGTACTTTTTAAGAATAATTTTGTCACCGTCCATATAAATTTCAAAGCTGTCAACATCATTCTTTATTTGAAGCTTTGAGCGGATCTCCTTTGGAATTACAACACGTCCCATTTTATCAACCGGGCGGATCATTCCTGTTGATATCATAATTAACACCTCTTTTAAAATTGTGATGATATTATAACATAAATGTCAAAAAATGTCAATAATTTTCTTTGTAATTATCTACTTGAATATTCCGTTCAAATAAAATATAATAGAAATGTTAAATAACCAAAACTCTGAGAGGTTTTAGCGTGAAAATCACGCTAAAACATAATATAGGGACGGCGTGTTGCTCGCCAACACAGTGTCAACCGCAACACATGCCTATTTAATCTCCATTAGCCGCTATTGGAGTTTTTATGTCCTATTTGTTGACGCTTTAGCGGCAGAATGGAGATTTGTATGCGATATTTTTTGACCAAAATTGCCGATTATTTCCGTGAGACGGATAAAATAATTTTGATTTTAACTTTTTTTGCAGCACTTTACGGTTCGGCTGCGGTTTTTTCTGCTACATATTATACGGAGAATTACCGCCGTGCTATAGTGCAGACTGCGTTCAGCTTTTTAGGAATTATTGCCGCAATTATAATATCTACCATTGATTATGAAAAAATAACCAAGCGGTGGTATCTGGTAGCCGCATTGGGAATCATACCGGTAATACTTACCTTTTTTATCGGAATTGCTCCCGAGGGTACTGACGATAGGGCATGGCTCGATTTGGGAATAACTACATTTCAGCCCTCCGAGCTTTTAAAGATTTGTTTTACAGTTACCTTTAGTGTGCATCTGAAAAAAATCAAGCCTAATATAAATAAGCTTAAAAATTTAATACCCTTGTGCTTGCACGGTGCATTCCCCGTTTTGCTTATCCATTTTCAGGGTGATGACGGTACAGCCCTCGTTTTCGCAATAATGGTGCTGTGTATGATGTGGGCGGCAGGCGTTTCCTGGAAATACTTTTTAACCGGAATAATTACTCTGGCGATAGCCTCCCCTTTCCTTTATTTCTTTGTTATGAATGAGGATCAGCGCAGACGTATCGGCGTAATTTTTGACGTTACAGCCGATATAAAGGATATAGGCTTCCAGCAATGGCGTGGCAGACAAGCTCTTGCAAACGGCGGCTGGACGGGTCAGGGATTTTTAAAGGGCGACCTTACCCAGGCAGGAGCTGTACCCGAAAGCTATAACGATTTTATTTTTGTAAGTATAGGTGAGGAGCTCGGCTTTTTAGGCTGCATAGCGGTATTGCTTTTGATAGGCGCAATTTGCCTTAGATGTATACGTGTGGCACGTATCTGCCCGAATGAAACGGGTAAGTTTATCTGCGTAGGTATATTTGCAATGATTTTTGCTCAAACGGTTATAAACGTGGGAATGTGCACCTCGGTTTTGCCGGTTATAGGTGTAACACTACCATTTTTCAGTGCAGGCGGAACATCGCTTTTCTGTCTGTTTTTGGGTGTAGGCTTAGTGCTTAATGTTTATATGCACAGGAATTCAAGAACGCTTTATTTAAGGGATTAAAAAAATGAAGTTTAGAATAAATTTTCACTTTTTATATGTGTTTATTGCCGCTTCGCTTTGGGGAGCGGCAGGCATTTTTGTAAGAGCCTTAAACCAAAGCGGCATTTTTGAAATGCAGATAGTTTTCGGCAGGGCTTTTTTCACTTCGGTGGTTTTAGGTCTGTTTATACTTATTAAAGATATAAAGCTTTTTAAAATTAAACCTAAAGATTTGTGGCTTTTCGTTTGCGGCGGACTTTTCAGTATAGTGCTCTTTAATTATTTGTATTATACTACAATGGCTTTGACAAAATCCCTTGCCGTGGCGGCAGTATTGCTCTATACCGCACCCTTTTTTGTTTTGATTATATCACTTTTCCTTTTTGGTGAAAAACTTAATATAAATAAGGTGTTGGCGTGTTTTATTGCCTTTTTGGGCTGCTGTTTTGTATCGGGATTGTTTGGTTCTTCTTATAAAATAAGCGGAGCGGCACTTGTTTTCGGTTTGCTTACGGGCTTTGGCTATGCGCTTTATACCGTTTTTGGTGAGCTTTTAATAAAAAGAGGATATAATTCGCTTACAATTACCTTTTACGTCTTTACGGCGGCAATGATAGGTTGTATTCCGTTTATAAATATTAAAAATACCGTAACGGTATATCTAAAAGACCAAAGCTCCTTGATTACCATAATACTTATGGCGGTTACAAATACCGTAATACCGTATTTACTTTATACTGTGGGGTTAAAGGGTGTTGAGCCGTCAACCGCTCCGATTATAGCAACGGTCGAGCCGGTTGTCGCAACCCTTGTAGGAGCATTTTATTTTAAAGATGATATACCTTTTTTAGGGTATGTAGGAATAGTATTAGTAATTTTGTCTGTTGTGGTGCTTAATTTGAAAAATAAAAAAATTGTAAAAATGAGGGCTAATGCCAAAATAAATCTTACACTTGGTATTACCGGTAAGCGTGAGGACGGTTATCATTTGATAGATACGGTTATGCAGTCGGTAGGTTTATACGATACGGTAACCGTTTCAAGGTCGGATAAAATTACCGTCGATTGCGGTGTGGCTGAATTAAAGAATGAAAATAATATTGCATTTTCGGCGGCAAAGCTGTTTTTTGAAAAAATAGCCGCAGAAGGCGGAGCCGAAATTAAAATAGAAAAAAATATTCCTGCGGCGGCAGG